>DASSOA010000087.1:0-7496 GCA_035701115.1 Gammaproteobacteria bacterium | reverse complement strand
TTGATCGACTGGATTGAAAGCCGCCAGCAACTGCCGGCTGCCCCGATTCAGGACTCCGGCAGCCTGTCATCCAGAGTAATCTGAATTTTCCCTCGCCATGCGCCGCGGCCTCGTCCGGCTGCAGATTCATTCCCCGATTTTTAATCAGTCTGTTTTGCTGGCGCGAATTCAAGCGTGTGCACAACGGCACCCGGCAGGAACGGCGCCGGTTGGCCCTGCTCCCAGGCGGATTCGCTGTTGCGATAATACGGCGAGAGCGGATATCCGCTCTGTCCCGTGGGCATTTCGAAAATGCCGCTTGCTTCATTTCCCGGTTCGATAACCATGCGTTCCGATGCGCCAAAGTCGCGACCCTGAACCCGCGGCATGTTGCTGTCGCCGGGCAACTGCACCGGCGCCATGTCCAGCCAGGAGCCGAGCAAGGGGATCGCGCGGCTCAGGGGCTGCCGGATGTGCACCGTGTTGTGCTCGCCCCAGGTTCGGGTTGCAAGTCCGCTACCCGGAACCCACAGCGTGTCAATGACATGATCCACGCCCGCGAGCAGCAGTTCGTCCCAGGATTGATAGCGTGAGTCGAGCAGATTTCTCGGTTGCTGCGACACCAGCGCCCACAGCGGAGCTTCGAGTTGCGTGAGATGGTGGTAATCAAATTGCGGGTCGGCTTTTCTGCACTGCTTCAACAGCGCACTGAAAACCATGTCCTCGATCCGCAGACGGAAATCGCGCACCAGCCGGTAGCCGACCGAATTCACCGCCGCGCGCCCGCCCCATGCCTCGACGTAATTCCGGAATTCAGCACGCCTGGGATTTTGCAGGATTCGCTCCGGTGACAGCAGACGCAGCAACAGCGATCGCCAGCGTCCGAGAAACACCGCGCGGTCGTCCAGTTCGATATTCAGCAGGTCGTCCGGCGTGAACTTATCCTGCGCCATCAGGTCATCGCGGATCTGCTGCGCGCGGGCGCCAAGATCGTAACCACCGTCACCGATCTGCTTGAGCATGGTGCCGTCCACGACGCGCGCATTCGCGGTCCACAGCCGGCCATTCGCCGGATCGACGACACGCGGATACTGGTCTGCTGCAAGCCAGCCCGTCCAGCCGGCGCCCGGCTTGTCCCAATAGGACGGCAGTTGCGGGTCGTATCCGCTGCGCAACGGAATCCGTCCCGCGATCGTCCAGGCAATGTGGCCGGCCGAATCGGCAACCACGAAATTCTGCGCCGGGATGCCGGCACGATTGGCGACGGCCATCGCGGAACGGATATCGGTCGCGTAATCCATGGCACCCAGTTCCAGATTGGTCGCGGCCGGATCGTCAGCAATCCAGTGCACCGCGCGCATCACGCCATCGTGATCCTTGTCCACCACCGGACCCCAAACGGTGTCCGTGACATCGAACTTCACGCTGCGCTGGTGTTTCACGCGAATGATTTCCTCGTGATGCGTGAAACTGCGCCAACCGTCTGCCGTCTGGTAGCGGGTCGGGTCGGCCGGATCGGTATGCAGTTTGACGAGATCCACCCAGTCGCCGTAACTGTTGGTAAAACCCCATGCCACGTGCCCGTTACTGCCCGCCACGATCACCGGCACGCCCGGCAGCGTCACCCCGGTAACCGTAATTTGCTGCCCGGTGTACTGAGGATCGGGGTAATTGAGCTGTGCGCGGTACCAGATGTTCGGCACCGCAAGATCGAGATGCATGTCGTTGACGAGCAGCGCATGACCGTCCGCGCTGTGTGCCGCGGACACCGCAAAGTTGTTGCTGCCGATGTCGCGATGCACGGGCAACGGCGTATCGTCATTCGTCAGCAGGTGGCTGCCGGGCCGCTTGCGCAAATCAATGACGTCGCTGCCTGGAATCGGCGCCTGCGGCAAGCTATCTCCGGTAAGCGGCGCATCCCAGCGCGTACCCGCCGGATTCAGGAACGCGACCAGCGCCGGCGGCAGCATGTCGTTCATCAGGCCGAGGTCGGATTCACGACGGTCCCATGGACCCTGCAGATTGAAATACATCGCGTAAATGACGAGCACGGTATCTTCAGGCGTCCAGGGGCGCGGATGCGTCATCAGGAGGCCGTACTCGAAAGGCCAGGTATGCAGGGCGTGAAGGCCGGCGTTTACCCCTTCGGCATAGGCGACCAGCAAGGCCCGTTGTTCGGGTGTCGCCCGGGCAATCACCTGCTGCGCCACCTGACGCAGCCGGTAAAGGCGGTGGCGCTCGTCGAATTTCACCGCACCCGGGCCAACCAATTCCGACAGTTCGCCGGCGGCAAGCCGACGCATTAGGTCCATCTGGAAAAAGCGGTCCTGCGCGTGAACAAACCCGAGGGCGCGGGCGGCATCGCGGCGACTCTCCGCGCGGATCGCCGGCACGCCCAGGTCATCCCGGGTGACCGTGACCGGGGCCTTCAGCCCCGCCAGGGTCCGGTGCCCGTCCAGCTGGGGCGCGCTGCCTTTCAGGAACAACCAGCCGCCCAACGCGGCCAACAGAATCAACACGCCAAACCCGAGTAACAGGCGCAACGCAAGACGCTTCATGGGCTCTCCACTGCTGGCAGCGACTGACAAGGCTCGAAAAGGCGCGCCCAATGGTAACCCAGCCCGGCCCGGAAACTTGCCAAGCCAGTCTCAAATCGGCAGGCTTGTGCTGCTGCCGGAAGGGACGGCGGAACCTGACTCATCAGCCCGGGAGTGACTGACATGGCAACCGAAGCGGAACGCAATTGGGGGATGGCGGCACATCTGAGCGCGCTGGCGGGCTACGTGATCCCGTTCGGCAATATCATCGGCCCCCTGGTCGTCTGGCTGGTCAAGAAAGACGAAATGCCGTTCGTGAATTCCCAGGGCAAGGAAGCGCTCAATTTCCAGATCACGATCGCCATCGGCGCGCTGATCTGTGTGGTACTCATGCTGCTGATCATCGGCTTTTTCCTGCTCTGGGCCCTTGCGATCGTCAACCTGGTGTTCATCGTGATCGCGGCGGTACAGGCATCAAAGGGCATTGACTACCGCTATCCGTTTGTCCTGCGGCTGATCAACTGAGCCGGCCCCGCAGGAATCGTGACAATCGTCATACCGAATTTCTGACGCCCTCAACTGTTGCGCCGGCGATCGCGATGGCATGCTTTGATCACCCTGAGGCGCTTTGGTGAGCAAGACATGCAGGCACTGGTGGTTCATTCCCCGTTTCACCTGATGGTCCTGAATGCGACCGTCATCCTGTGGCTGGCACCGGAATGGATCGGCTCATTCTTCCAGCGTCCGGAGTCGGGCGCCGTCAACCGCGATCGCGGCTCGCATGCGGTCCTCGTCGTCAGTCTGATCGCGGGCATTTTTGCGGCGTGGTGCTGCGTCAGTCTCATACCCGCTACCAACGTCGTCTGGCAGCAGAAATCGATCTTCTGGTGCGGCATCGCATTGATGCTGGGCGGTGTGGCATTCCGCTGGTATGCCATCCGCGCGCTCGGACAGTATTTCACCCGCGACGTTTCGACACGCGACGGGCAGACGGTCGTCGAATGTGGACCCTACCGCTGGATTCGCCACCCTTCCTATACCGGCGCACTGCTGACGGTTTTCGGATTCGGGCTCGCCATGACCAACTGGCTGGCCCTGCTCGCCACGATGCTTGGCGCCCTGATCGGCTACGGTTACCGCGTACGGGTCGAAGAAGCGGCGCTCTGTACCGCACTTGGCGACCCCTATCGCGAATACATGCAGCGCACGCGGCGTTTCATACCGCTGATCTGGTAATGCACGGCACTTCATTGGATCATGGCGGATATTCCCGCCACGCAGGCAGGCATCACACATGAAACATCCACTGACCCGGTTCGGTACGACTCTCGTCAAACCCCTGCTGTGGCTGCATCGCAGGTTATTGCCCAATGCACCGTGGGCGGGATGGACGCCTTACCTGTGGTTGCCGTATCTGGGCTTCCTGTTCATACGCTGGCCCGGCATACCGGTGTGGAGCGTTGCCACGTGGCTGTTCGCGATCGCGGCGGCGATCCTGTTTCTTGTGCTTTATTTCCGCAGTTACAACTGCACTCACCGCGAACTGGGCAGATTGCTGGGCGGCATCGCCACGCTCGGTTACCTGTTCGTGTTCTACACCGGCACCGGCCACACGTTCATCATCTACGCATCCGCCCTGACCGGGCACTACCGCAACCTGCGACGGAGTCTGACGGCCCTCGCCCTGATTCTGGGCGGGTTCATGCTCGAAGCGGGCGCGCTGTATTTCCTGCCGGGCGTGAGCTACGCGCATTCGTTGTGGTTCTGGCTGCCGACCCTGTTCATGGGTGTTGTTATCGGACTCTCCAATGCCTGGTTTGCGGACGACGAAGCCAAGCGCCGCGCGATTGACGAATCGCAGGAAGAAATCCGCCGGCTGGCCGCCGCGGCAGAACGCGAACGCATCGCGCGCGACCTGCACGATCTGCTCGGACACACGCTCACGCTGATTACGGTGAAAGCCGAACTCGCGGCAAAACTTGCCGAACGCGACCTGCCGACGGCGGCACGCGAGATACGCGAACTGGAGTCCGTATCCCGCGATGCCCTGCGTCAGGTGCGCGAAGCGGTGGGCGGTTACCGCAGTGGCGGACTGGCCGGCGAAATGGCGATTGCGCGTATCACGCTGAATGCAGCCAAGGTCGAGCTCTCCGCCAGTCTCGACACTGGTCATCCCTGCCCGCCGGCATACGATCATCTGTTTGCGCTGGTATTGCGTGAAGCGATCACGAATGTCGTACGTCACGCCGCGGCACGCCGCTGCGATGTCACGCTTTGGTGCGATGGCACACTGGCCCGCCTGCGGATCCGTGACGATGGGCATGGCGGACGCATTCACGCGGGAAACGGAATCAAGGGCATGCGCGAACGGCTCGCGGCGCTGCGCGGCACGCTCGATATCGAAACCGGCGATGCAGGCACCTGCCTGACCGCGACCCTGCCCCTGCCGGCCGATGATCCGCCCCGTGCCCTGGCCTTGGCAGGAGCCGCGGCATGAATATCAATGTGCTGATTGCGGAAGACCAGTCGCTGATCCTGGGTGCGCTCGCCGCGTTACTGGAGATGGAACAGGACATTACTGTCATAGGCCGTGCCGCCAACGGCAAAGATGCATTGCGTCTCGCCGAACAATTGCAGCCTGACGTCATCGTGACCGATATCGAGATGCCCGGCATGACCGGGCTCGAATTTGCCGACGCGGTCAAGCAGCACGGACTGCGCGCGCGCGTCATGATTGTTACGACGTTCGCGCGCCCCGGATATCTGCGTCGCGCGCTGGACGCGGGCGTGCGCGGCTATCTGCTCAAGGACGCGCCGGCTGAACAACTCGCCGACGCGATCCGCAAGGTACATCGCGGCGGTAAAGTCATTGCACCGGAACTTGCCACCGCCGCGTGGGACAGCGAAGACCCGCTCAACGACCGCGAACGCCAGGTGCTGCGGCTGGCCGGCGACGGACACAGCAGTGCCGACATCGCAAAACAGCTGTTTCTGTCGGAAGGCACGGTGCGCAATTATCTTTCCGAAGCCATCGGCAAGCTGGGCGCCAACAACCGCATCGAAGCCGCGCGCATTGCACGCCAGAAAGGCTGGTTGTAAAGCGCGCAGCAAAAAAAGGGGGCTGGATCACCAGCCCCTGAATGACCTATGACGAAGTGTTTCGGCTGAATCAGTTTTTCACCGCACTACGCGACGCCGCAAACCGGCCAGCCCGAAACCGATCAGCACGATCAGCCCCAATCCGCCGCCGCCCGATTTCTTTGCGGCGGTAACCGTCACCGACACGGGCACGCTGATCAGCGGATGCACCGGATCGTTACCGGTCAGACACACGGCGCTGCTGTATGACCCGGTGGCAACTCCGCTGGCATTGAAACTGACGTTAATCTTCGCCATATCGCCTGCCGCAAGCACACCTTTCGATTCGCTGAAGCTCAGCCCGTTCAGACTGCCGGAACAATCCAGCGTGCCGGTAACGGTGAAGGCGAGCGATGTTCCGAGGGATTGCCATCCGGTACCTCCACCGAATGCATTCGACGGATCAATCGCCATGGCATCCGTACTGCCATCGGGGGAGGTCCCGTCGAGCCAGTACCACGATGCGCCGTTCGGATCCGTCAGGCTTGCATTCAATGTCGGTGCAACAATCAGCCAGTACGTCCCTGCCGGAAGCGACACTGCAGTCTGGCCCGCCGCCGTGAGATCGAGCGTGATGTTGCCGTCCGTGGTATCCACGCCCGCACTGCCCGGCGCAGCCGTGTAGTGCCATACATAATCCTTGCGGTTATCTTCCGGATTGCCGGCCGGTTCCCCGCTTGAATCGGCATAAATGTACCAGCTGATCGCTGTGGCGGTGCTGAGATCAATCGGACCGCTGCCATCCTGTGCAAAGCCGTCGGCAAGCAGTTTGGTAACTTGCCCCTTAACGGGAAGGACAAAGCGGTCGCTGCTGTACACGCCGTGATTGCTGGGTGTGAAGAAACCCGATCCGTAGCCGTTACCACTGCTCGAAACAGGTTGCAGCCAAACGCCGAACGCCTGTGTTTTACCGCTGGTGGTGAACGCCCAGTCAAGATCCGCATAGCCGCTGTTATTGATGGCCAGCACCTGTGACGTGGTCTGATCCTGCGGCACGCTCAAGCTGAGATTGGACGGTGAAACAGACATGTCCGGTTCCGGCTGCTGCGGTTCGATTGAAACCGGCAGGTGCATCGCCGGAATCGGTTTACCGTCATCGCCGTTGTCCGAACTGGTGATATTGATCCGGGCAAACACCCACTGCTTGTAGGCGAGGCCGGAGACATCGGCGCTCACTGTGAGATTTTGCGCGCTGCCTGGCGCAAGCGTGAACGTCGCCGGCGAAACCGTCAGCTTCAGACCGCTGCTCGCGTCCGACACCGAGACCGTGTACGTCGCGGTCGTGCTGGACAATGCGCTGGTTACCCGCCGCGTCCACTGGCAACTGATCACGCAGTCGTTGCTGGCAATTCCCGGCAGATTGAGCCGCGTAAGATTGCCGCCCCGGGAGGGATTCGCCGCCTTGTAGTCGGCTGCATTTTCGTCCATGAGCAGACCGGTGCGGCTCGCTGCGTACACATCAATGCGGCCTGCGCCGCGCACCTGCGGCGAGGGTACACCCGTACCCGCGATACAGTTATTGCTGGTGTCGAGGCTCGCGCATTGATCCGTCAGCGTGCTGGTAACGGCCGTCAGCATCAGCGCCGAACGGATTTCCGCCGGCGTCCAGTCCGGATGCAGTTGCATGAGCAGTGCAGCCGATCCTGCATCATGCGGCGATGCCATGGATGTACCATCGTAGAAATCGTAGCTTTCCGGTTGATTGCTGCCGGCGGTCGCGCCATACAGCGGATTGCCAACTGCGGCGAGCACACTGACGCCCGGCGCAGTGAGATCCGGTTTCACCAGATTGTCGAAGTCGGTCCCGGTCGGTCCGCGCGAACTGAAATCGGCGATCTGATC
>DASSOA010000086.1:0-28820 GCA_035701115.1 Gammaproteobacteria bacterium | reverse complement strand
TGGTGGCTATGGGTGGACTCGAACCACCGACCTCAGCATTATGAGTGCCGCGCTCTAACCAGCTGAGCTACATAGCCGTTTGGAACCGGATACCGGGCCATGGGGCCCCGGTTGGGGGCGCAAATTGTCGGTTTTTGCGCCTCTCAAGTCAAGATTAAGGAAGGCGCCCTTGGATCAGACATTAAACCTGAAGTGCATGACGTCACCTTCATTTACTATGTAATCCTTGCCTTCCAGCCGCCATTTGCCGGCTTCGCGGGCTCCCGCTTCACCTTTGTATTTCACGAAGTCCTCATACGACACGACTTCGGCGCGGATAAAACCCTTCTCGAAATCGGTGTGGATCACGCCCGCTGCCTGTGGCGCGGTGAAGCCCTTGTGGACGGTCCAGGCGCGGACTTCCTTCTCGCCGGCGGTGAAATACGTTTCCAGACCGAGCAGCTTGTAGCCGGTCCGGATCACGCGGTTCAGACCCGGTTCCGTAAGTCCGAGGTCCTTGAGGAAATCGGCCTTGTCGGCGTCGTCCAGTTGTGCGATTTCGGCTTCCATTGCCGCGCACACCGCGACGACTTCGGCGCCTTCGCTTTTCGCGAGTTCACGCACGCGATCGAGCAGCGGATTGTTTTCAAAGCCGTGCTCATCCACGTTGGCGACGTACATGGTCGGCTTGAGCGTAAGCAGGTTGTAATCCTTGATCAGCAGCCGCTCGGCCTCGGACAGCCTGAGCGAACGCGCCGGCCTAGCCTGATCGAGATGGGCCTTGAGTGTTTCCAGCACTTTCTGTCTGGCGACGGCTTCCTTGTCGCCGGATTTGGCAACTTTGGCATTGCGATCCACGCCGCGGCTGACGGCTTCAAGATCGGCGAGCGCGAGCTCGGTGTTGATGACTTCGATATCGGAGAGCGGATCAACCTTGCCGGATACATGCACGACATCGGCGTTCTCGAAGCAACGCACCACGTGCGCGATCGCGTCGGTTTCGCGGATATGGGAGAGAAACTGATTGCCGAGTCCCTCGCCTTTCGAGGCGCCGGCGACCAGTCCGGCGATGTCCACAAACTCGACGGTGGCGGGAATGAGTTTCTGTGGGTTAACGATGGCGGCCAACGCATCCAGCCGGACATCCGGCACCGGCACCACGCCGACGTTGGGATCAATGGTGCAGAACGGATAGTTTTCCGCCGCGATTCCGGCCTTGGTCAGCGCATTGAACAGCGTGGACTTGCCGACATTGGGCAATCCGACGATGCCGCATTTGAGACTCATGTTGCGTTGGTTCCTTCAAAGGGCGCCACAGGATTGTTCAGGTTGCCGGTTGGCTTTTGCGATAGTTGCGCGGTATCACCCCGCGACTATGCAACACGTGCATCACCTGTTCGGTTTTGCCGGCGAGCAGATCCGGCATCGCGTTGATTGCCGCTGACACCGCCTCCATGATCTGAGTCTGTTCGTCTTCGCTGGCGCGCTTCAATACGTAATCAATCACTTCCTGACTGCCCGGCCTGCCGATACCGAAGCGCAACCGGAAATAATCCTCGCCGATCTGGTTGCTGATGTCGCGCAGACCGTTGTGCCCGCCGTGACCACCGCCGCGCTTTAGACGTACCGTGCCGGTCGGCAGATCAAGATCGTCATGTGCCACCAGAATCGCCTCCGGTGCAACCTTCAGGTAGGCGGCCAGCGGCTGCACTGCCTGTCCACTGCGGTTCATGAAGGTATCGGGCTTGAGCAGACGCACGTCGTGTCCGCCGATCTGGATACGGCACACGTCGCCGTTGAATTTGCGTTCGTGCCTGAAGCTGCCGCCATAGGCGCGCGCCAGCGCATCCACAAACCAGAAGCCGGCATTGTGACGCGTTAAAACGTATTCGGCCCCGGGATTGCCGAGGCCGACCACGAGTTGAATAACGGAAGTGCCCATTGGTACAAAGCAAAGCAGGAAGGCGGCCCTGACGGGCCGCCTGTTGCTTACTTCTTGGCCTTGTCGGCGGCCGGCGCGGCAGCCGCGCCTTCGGCCGGTGCTGCAGCCGCACCTTCGGCCGGTGCTGCAGCCGCTTCTGCCGCGGCAGCAGGTTCTTCCTCCACCGTGACGCGCGGGTGATGGATGGCGACCACCGGCAGATCGTGCTCTTCGCCGTAGGCGAGTTGCACAATGCGCACGCCTTCCGGCAGCTTGAGATCCGACATGTGCACGGCATGGCCGAGTTCGAGGTTGGTGATATCCACTTCGATGAACTCGGGCAGATGACGCGGCAGGCACGCCACTTCGACTTCAATGAGGTTGTGCGACACCACACCGCCCTGCTGCTTGACGCCGATGGCTTCCTTCTCGCCCTTGAAGTGCAGCGGAATGTGCACGCGGATTTCCTGGTCTTCCCGCACGCGCAGCAGATCCATGTGCATGATGATCGGCTTCGCGGGATGACGCTGCACATCCTTCAGAATCGCCTGATACTCGTCCTTGCCGACGGTGATCTTGAGAATGTGGGAATAGAAGGCTTCGTGCTGCAGATTGTTGCGCAGTTCGTTGTGATCGAACGTCAGCTGCATCGGCGGCTCGCCCGCCCCGTAAAGAATTCCCGGCACCTTGTTCGTACGACGCAGGCGGCGGCTCGCACCTTTCCCCTTGTCGTGACGAGCTTCGGCGCTCAGATTGAAACTGATGGCCATTTTTCTGCTCCAGATATAACGATAGTTAACAACGCCTCACCCGCGACCAGGCTTGGCTCCACAAGGCATCACGCAATAAATCGTGATTCCTAATCCACATACAGCGAGGAAACCGATTCCTCCTCGCTTACCCTGCGCATCGTCTCCGCCATCAGCTCCGCAATCGAGAGCTGGCGGATCTTGCTGCAACCGAGCGCGTTTTCGCGCAGCGGAATGGTATCCGTGACGACCAGTTCGTCCAGCGACGAGCCATTGATGTTCTCGATGGCCTTGCCGGAAAGTACCGGATGCGTGATGTACGCCAGCACCCGGGTCGCGCCCTGATCCTTGAGCGCCTTGGCGGCGAGGCACAAGGTGCCCGCCGTATCAACCAGATCGTCCACGATGATGCAGGTCCTGTCTTCCACTTCGCCGATGATATTCATCACCTGCGCTTCATTCGGTCGCGGCCGGCGCTTGTCGATGATGGCGAGGTCCGCATCGTCGAGGCGCTTGGCCAGCGCTCTGGCCCGCACCACACCGCCCACGTCCGGCGAGACCACAATCAGGTTGCCGAACTTCTGTTTCCAGGCATCGCCGAGCAGTACCGGCGATGCGTACACGTTGTCCACCGGGATATCGAAAAATCCCTGAATCTGGTCCGCGTGCAGATCAACCGTCAGCACGCGATTGATGCCCGCCGACACCATCATGTTCGCGACCAGCTTGGCGGTGATCGGCACCCGTGCCGCGCGCTGGCGCCGGTCCTGACGCGCATAACCGAAATACGGCACCACCGCCGTAATCCGCGCCGCCGACGCACGCCGCAGCGCATCGGCCATCACCAGCAACTCCATCAGGTTGTCGTTGGTGGGCGGGCAGGTGGACTGCACGATGAAGACGTCGCGCCCGCGCACGTTCTCCATCAGTTCCACCGCCACTTCGCCATCGCTGAAGCGGCCGACCTGCGCCTTGCCCAGCGGCAACTGCAGGTGATTCACGATACGGTTCGCCAGTTGCGGGTTGGCATTGCCCGCGAACACCATCATGCTGCCTGCTGACACGGCGCCCTCACTTGTCTGTCGTGTGCAACATCGCCTGCATTGCAGACGAACCGGATTCTTTCGGTGGAACCTTCGAAGTTCCAGCGCGGCGCATCGGCGCCGCTGCAAATTCCATCGTTGGCTGGGGCGCCAGGATTCGAACCTGGGGATGGCGGGATCAAAACCCGCTGCCTTACCGCTTGGCTACGCCCCAATCGTATTGGCGTCCTTATGCCGTCAAACTTGAATCGTGCGATTCTTGCGCCAGGCGCCGGTACAGCGGCGATTGGTTGCAGCCGCGTGCCACGAATGCCTGCCAGTCCCGTGGCACCTGCGTCTTGATTGCCTGCGCGTCGGCCTCGCTGGCGAATGCCGCAAACACGCAGGCACCCGAACCCGTCAATCTCGCCCCGCCGCCGTGGGACCGCTCATCGAGCCAGTCCAGCGCGCGGGCGATTTCGGGATACCGGCGCCTGACCACAGGCTCGAAGTCGTTGTGACCCAAGCCTGCGCGAAAGCCGACTATTGTGATTGGTGGGGAATTTCGTGTCAATTCAGGCGCCTGGAAAACCTCGCGGGTGGCGACCTGGATAGCCGGCTGCACGACCAGGAACCAGGGCTCCGGCAGGTCGGCGACCGGTATCAGCTGCTCCCCGACACCCTCTGCCCAGGCTGCGCGCCCGCGTACAAACACCGGCACATCCGCCCCGAGTTCCAGTCCCAGTGCGGCCAGTTCATCCACCGGGAGGCCCGCGCCCCACAGCCGGTTCAGTGCGACGAGGGTGGTCGCGGCATCGGAACTGCCGCCGCCGAGACCGGCACCCGTCGGCAGGCGCTTGCGCAGATGAATCTCCACTCCGGCACCGGCCGCGGGCTTCGCGACCTCGCGCAAGCGGCGCGCGGCGCGCACGGTGAGATCCTCGTCCTCGGATATGTCCGGCGGACCTGCGGGCCGGCAGATCCGGCCGTCGTCGCGCAGCCGGAAATCCAGCCGGTCGGAATAGTCCAGGAACTGGAATACCGTTTGCAGGGTGTGATAGCCGTCCGCGCGCCGCCCGGTGACATGCAGGAACAGGTTGAGCTTGGCAGGCGCCGGCCAGTCACGGCTGATCGTTGTAGTGCTCATGGCATCGTGTTCTGTGCGTTGGCTGACTCGCCGCCCAGCCGCCAGGCTTCGATGGCGAGTTTGATTCGGACTGCACCGCGCTGAATCAGCACGCGTGTCGGCAAATCGTAATCGTCGAAGCGCGCATAGGTGAGATAGCTGATTTGCCAGCCCCGCTGCGCCAGCGTGACCAGATGTCCGCTCGCGTCCACCTGCTTTTCGAACGGCACACCGGGCGCCGGTACGCCGATCACCCAGTAGCGCATGCTGAGCACCGGCAGTGGCACGCGCAGCAGACGCGTGAAATCGCGTTCGGGATCGGTGGTGATGAAATCGTCGCCGCGTGAACTCTTTACATGCAGCAGATCGCCGTCGCCGCGAATATCCAGGGCACCGGCACCGAATGGTCCGTGAAAATCGAATTGCAGTTGCGTACCCTGCTGTTCCCAGTTCATCGAGCCGCTGCCGCCGTCTTTGCCGTTCACGATGCCGACGCGCCCCTGCATCGCCCAGTCCTGCAGTTTGAGCAGGCGACCTTGCCGCGCCTGCCACGCCGACTCATTGGGCCGGCCCGACGGCGCCGTTCCGGGGACGGTGGCACAACCGGCAAGCAGCAGCACGGCTGCAAATATGGCCGGCACGCGCCTCGTCACGGCGTCACCTTCGAAGTCAGCGCCTTCAGGTCCGCACTGTCCGGGTTCGCCTTCAATGCGGCGGTCCAGAGCGCGCGCGCTTCCTCATGCCGGCCGGCAGCCAGCAGCACCTGTATCAGATGCGCAGCGATCTGCGGATCGTGGTCGCGCTGATACGCGTCATGCAGATACGTCAGTGCGGCATCGTTCCGGCCCATCCGGAACTGCACCCAGCCCATGCTGTCGAGAATCGCGGGATCTTCCGGCGTGAGTTCGAGCGCCTTTTGAATGTAGCCCAGCGCCTCGGAATAGCGCGTCGTATGTATCGTCAAGGTGTAGCCCAGCGCGTTGAGCGCTTCGGCGTTGTCCGGGCTCTGGCGGATGATCTGCTTGAGATCGCGTTCCGACGCGGTCACATCGCCGGTGCTTTCCTCGATCAGTGCACGCTCGTACAGCAGATCGTCGTTACCGGGCAATGCAACCAGCGCGTTGTCCAGCAGCGTGCGTGCGGTTTGCGTGTCGCCGCTGTCGGCGAACAGTTGCGCTTCGGCCGCACGCAGACGCGCGGCGTCGGCAGGATCGCGCTTCACGATCTCGTCCATGTATTTCAATGCCGCATCCGGCAGTTTGCCGGCCAGCAACACCCTGACAATCGCGACCTGAGCGGGAAACCAGCGTGCGCCTTCCGTCACCTGGCGATACCAGTTAAGCGCATCCGGATAGTGGCCTTGCAGTTCCGCCGTGTTGCCGAGGAAATAGGCGGCCGTGTCGCCCTCCTGGCCGCTGTCGTACAGGCGCCGAAAGTAGTCATGCGCCGCCTGGTACCGCTGCGCGGAAAGCTCAAGCAGACCCAGTGAATAGAGCGCCTGCGCATTGGCCGGTTGCAGCTTGAGAACGGCATTGAATTGCTGGGACGCTTCCGCATCGCGATCAGCCTGGGCAAGCAGCGCGGCGTACGCGAGCCGCAGCGGAATACCTTCCAGACCCGGTTTCAGCCGCGGACGGATGATCGCGAGCGCGTCGTCGTATTTGCCTTGATCGGCAAGCGCGCGCGCCAGCAGCAGTTGCGGACCTTCGAGCCGAGGTTTGATGGCAAGCGCCTGACGCGCCTCCTGCTCGGCAAGTGTGGCGCGATCGTAATGCAGTGCAAGTTCGGCGCTGGCGTAATGGGCGTCCGCAGACTGCGGCGCATCAGCCACCAGCTGTTGCATGACGGGCAATCCGTGCGCGGCATCGGTTTCCTGTCCCAGCAACGCGGCGACGGCGTGGTAACTGTCCGCGTGTTCACCCTGAAACAGTTGTTCGAAGTGCCGCGCAGCATCGGCGAAATGACCGAGCCGCGCATCGAGCACTGCCGCAAACCGCAACGCATCCCGGTCGTTCGGGGCGAGCGACAGCCAGCGTTGATCGAGTTGCCGGGCAAGTTCGTTGTCACCCGCCTGATAGGCAATCGCAACGGCGCGTTGCAGCAGCGACGGATCGGTGCTTGTTTCTGCCGCCTCGGCGTATTGATGCGCCGCTTCTTCGACCGCGCCGCGCTGCAGGGCGAGTTCGCCCATGAAAACGTGATAGGTTGCCTCCTGCTCCGGACTCTCGAACGCTTCGGCGGCAGCGGATGCGCCCGCATGGGACTTGCCAGGCACCTGTTGGGGGGTACCTGCGCAACCAGCCAGCATCACGGCCAGCATCAAAGCAGCCTGTCTTTTGAGGTTCATCTACGGGATCTGCCGGACCAGGATTCAGGCCGACACTATACTCCGCCAGGTCGCCCGACCGCAGCAAAGCTGACGGTAACAGCTTGTTATAACGCGGGAATTCGCCCAAAATTCGCCATACCGCCGCGCGATTGAACCCATGCCACTTTTCACCCTCGGAATCAGCCACGCCACCGCCCCCGTCGCGATCCGCGAACGGATGAGCTTTGGCCCGGAGCAGGTTCCGCAGGCGCTGCAGGCCATCACCGCCCTGCCCGGCGTCGAGGAAGCGGCGGTTCTGTCCACCTGCAATCGCACCGAAATCTACGCCAATCTTGACGATGCGGAGGCGGGAAACCGGCTCACCGAATGGCTGGCCCGGGAACGCAGCCCTGACGACCCCGGTGTCAGCCAGCGTTTTTACAGCCATGTCGACAACGACGCGGTACGTCATCTGTTCCGCGTCGCCTGCGGACTCGATTCCATGATTCTCGGCGAGCCGCAGATTCTCGGACAGATCAAGGATGCCTACGACATCGCGAGCCGCGAACACGCCGTGCACAACATGCTGCACCGTCTGTTCCAGTACTCGTTCACCGTCGCGAAACAGGTGCGCACCGACACGCGCATTGGCGAGAACCCGGTGTCGGTCGCCTACGCGGCGACGCACCTCGCGCGACAGATTTTCGCGGACTTCAGCAAGCTGACGGCGTTGCTGATCGGTGCCGGCGAAACGATTGAACTGGTGGCGCGTCATCTGCGCGAACAGGGCACGGGGCGCATGGTGATTGCCAATCGCACCCTGAGCCGCGCGCACTCACTGGCCGAAGAGTTCGGCGGTTACGCCATCGGACTGCAGGAAATACCGGCGCACCTTGGCGAGATCGACATCGTGATCGCTTCTACGGCAAGCCCGGACGTGATCGTCGATCGCGACATGGCAGAGAGCGCGTTCAAGTCCCGCAAGCGCCGGCCGGTGCTGATGGTGGACATCGCGGTACCGCGCGATATCGATGCAAACGTCGCAACGCTGGACGACGTGTATCTGTTCACTATAGATGATCTGCAAAACGTGGTGGAATCCAACCGGCGTTCGCGCCTGGAAGCGGCCAAGGAAGCCGACGTGCTGATCGAAACACACGTGCGGCGCTTTATCGAACAGCTGCAGGGATTGAACGCCGTTCCCACCATTCGCGCGGTGCGCGAACACGCCAACGCGGTACGTGACGACACCCTGGAACAGGCGCGCCAGATGCTGAACAACGGCCAGTCGGCGGAGGCAGTCATGCGGTTTCTCGCCGAAACCCTGACCAACCGTCTGATGCACGCGCCGACCGCGTATCTGCGCGAGGCCGCGCATGAAGGACGCGAGCACATCATCAGCGAAGCACGCGCGCTGTTCGGTGTCGAAAAGCGCAAATCGCGTTGAGCATGATACTTCGGCGCGCCGGAATCACAGCGTGAAAGATTCAATTCGCCAGAAACTCGAGCGGCTGGCTGCGCGCCACGAAGAGCTTGCACATCTGCTCGCCGACCCGGGCGTCATCGGCGAACCGAACCGGTTCCGGGAATTGTCCCAGGAATACGCGCGGCTTGAACCGCTCGCACAGCGGTTCGCGGAATACACCCAGACGGAAGCCGATATCCGGTCGGCGACGGATATGCGCCGCGATCCGGACGCCAGCATCAGGGATCTCGCTGAGGAGGAACAGCATGCCGCGGAGCTGCGTCGTGAGGCGCTGGAACCCGCACTGCTCAAGCTGTTGCTGCCCAGGGATCCACACGACGACAGCAACATCTTTCTCGAAATCCGCGCCGGCACCGGTGGCGATGAAGCCGCGCTGTTTGCCGGCGACCTGTTCCGCATGTACGGCCGCTACGCGGAACAACAGGGCTGGCGCGTGGAAATCCTGAGCGAAAGCCCCGGCGAACATGGCGGCTACAAGGAAATCATCACGCGCGTGATTGGTCAGGGCGCCTATTCGCGGCTCAAGTTCGAATCCGGTACGCATCGCGTGCAACGGGTGCCGGAAACGGAATCGCAGGGGCGTGTCCACACGTCCGCCTGCACGGTCGCGATTCTTCCCGAAGTCGAGGAAGTGGACAGCGTTGACATCAATCCCGCCGATCTGAAAGTGGACACTTATCGCGCGTCGGGCGCGGGTGGCCAGCATGTGAACAAGACCGACTCCGCCATCCGCATCACGCACCTGCCCACCGGAATCGTGGTGGAATGCCAGGACGAACGTTCGCAGCACAAGAATCGCGCACGCGCTATGTCACTGCTGCGCGCGCGTCTGCTGAGTGCGGAACGTGACAAGGCGCAGGCCGCGCAAGCCCAGTCGCGCAAGCTTCAGGTCGGCAGCGGCGACCGTTCCGAACGCATCCGCACCTACAATTTTCCTCAGGGCCGCGTGACCGATCACCGGATCAATCTGACGCTGTACCGGCTTGATGCTGTCATGCAGGGCAATCTCGACGACGTGATTGTGCCCCTGATGAACGAATTTCAGGCCGAGGAACTCGCGTCGCTCACCGCGCAGTAAGCACAGCGGACTGTTTCAACAGCATGAATTCGGCGTAGCAGACCGCCAGCGCATACCACCATGCCAGCGCCGACAACACGGCGGTGGTCATCTGCCACAGCGGATGCGCGCCGGCAGGCGACGTCGTTGCCGGGTTCGCCAGCAGGTTCTGCAATTGATCAGCGGTAGGCTGTGACGAAAGCTGTGACAGCGCATTCATCACGGCATGCACGCTGTGCAGGACCGGCATCGTATCCTGCAATGCCGCCACAGCCAGCAAGCCGACCGCGGGCACCGATACAACCAGCGCCGCGTGCGCCCAGTTCGATCTGGCGAGGCGCAGACTGCGGCCCAATGCGGCAAACGGTCCGGCCTGTTCCAGCACTGCCGGATAGGCAAAAAACGCCAACGCCGTGCTGAGCCAGGCGGTTGCCGCCAGCGGAATCAAAGCGACGATCAGCGCCGGGATAATTCCAAACAGAAGCGCGACCAGCACGAACAGCAACAGCGAGATGCCCAGACCGCACACCACCAGCACGTCATAGACGACGTAGCCGATCAGCAATCCGGGTATCGCACCGGCTGCCGCGCGCCAGGACACTTTGGTGGAGTTGTTTTCAAGCCGCGCGAGCCGCAGCACAGCGCTGGCATAGAGTACGGTCTGCAAGACCACGGACAGCAGTGTCCACGCGAGATACCCCGGCTGCACCAGACGATCGAGATCGGTGCTGAACAGCCCGCCGCCGGCACCGGCCACCGGCAGCGCCGCAATTATCTCAGCGACCAGCACCAGCGGAAACACTTGAACCAGCCCGGCTACGAACAGACGCCAGCCGACAACCAGCACGTGCCCTACCGGATAACGCTGCCGGGGGCGCGCTGGATTGCTCATGCAACCGCGGAATGCGTTTGTCTGAGTTTGAGATCGTGATATTGGGCGTACATGACGCCGAGTATGAACGGCGTGAGGAGCGCTTCACCGATCATTTCCATGACACCCTGGATGAGCATGTCGCGACCGGTGGTGGCGCCGGTATGGATGCCGAGCAACAGCGCAATGGGTGTCAGCAGTCCCACGGCAATGACGATAACGATCAGCAGCATCAGGATCAGCACCGCAAAAGTGCGCCACCAGTTACCCCAGACGAGGGTGTGGCTGCGATTGAGTCCCGCAATCGGTCCCTGATCGTCCAGCACGACACAGAACTGGAAAAATGCCAGGGACACCGTCAGGATCACGCCGGGAACGATCAACAGGACATAGCCGACGATCAGGGCAAACACCAATATGATGCTGCCGACAATCAACGGCAGCAGAACACGCACGGCTCGCTGCAGTTCGGCACCGAAATTCACCGTGCCAGCTTGCACAAAGTCATCCAGTCTCGCCAGCAGAATCGCCTGCACCAGGATGCCGCACAGCAGGCATACCAGTTCGATCAGATACCAGGTGCCGTTTCGCGCCGAATTTAGAATTTCAGGCGTAACCGTCACGTTGCCGATCCGCACCGTGAGGTAAAGCACGGGGATCAGGGCCAGAAAGCCGACCAGCGTCGAGAACAGAAACAGTCTCGAAAAACTGTTCACCCCGATTTCGATGCCCTTCGAGAGAATCTGCGAGGGCGACTGCGGCGTGCTCGAAAGGCTGATCATGTTTACCCCGGCTGGAATGCATTTCGGCAATGCGGCGCAGTGTGCCCCACCCTCCCGCAGGCTTCAAGCGGTCCGGCCCATCCCGCGCATCTGCGCCGCCTGATTCAGTGCGCCGGTACGCGTGATCAACCCGCGTGCCAGAAACAGTTCGATGCGCTCAAAGGGAATGCGATCACCGGCGTCATTGCCGTAGTAGGCCTCGACAATGTTGCCGTGCTCGTCGATCAGAAAATCCGCCGGCATGAGATTGTTGGTGTTGAGCCCGGCGAACCCGACTATCCTCAAGCCCTTGAGCAGCGTCGGCACCCGCGTCACGATCGCCTTGAGCTTGCGCCACAGCGAGCGTTCGATGCCATAAATCCGGTAGGCATCCTGTTCCGGCTCGGCAGCCACCCGAAACGGCCGGGGGTGACGGGCTACGAAGCGCTTCACCTCGTCCGGTGTGGAGGCGAACACGGCAACGATATCGAGCCCCAGTGCCGCCAGGTTCTTGTGGTGCTGGGTCAGCTCATAGATGCGGTAATTGCAGAACGGACAGGCCGCGTCACGGAAAAATGATAACAGCGTGCGCCGGCCGCCACCGCCGATACGGATCGTGTCGCCGTAAATATCCTTCAATTGCAGCGCGGGAGCCCGGGAAGGCGCGGTCAGTCTCATGGCGTTACTCCTTCGTAGGTAAAAACCGGTGAGGGCCGGCCTTTACAAGTTAGCTCCACGTGCTATATTTAGCAAGTGTTTTCTTGTTTTATTATCGAGGGAGGATTTCCACATGTTGCTCACTATCGCTGCCATCCTGTTCGCGCTGGGCGCACTCGGCGGGCTGGTCATGGCCGTCCGCAGCTTCAAGGGCCAGTCCCTGCCGGCGGCGCTGGCCGCCGGCCACGGCATCCTGGGTGCCACCGGCCTGGTGTTGCTGATCATCGGCGTACTTGCCGGCGCCGGCGGTAACACTGCCCGTATCGCACTTGCGGTGCTGGTCGTGGCTGCACTCGGCGGCTTCTACCTGCTGTCATTCCATGTCCGCAAGCAGCAGCATCCACGTGGAGTCATCGTGGTGCATGCCCTGGTCGCCGTGATCGGGTTCCTCTGCCTGCTGGTGTCGATCCTGCCGATGGCGCAGCACTGACATGCCTGCCACCTTGCGAGGCTTGCGCATCGGAAACCATCCGGTGCATCCGGTGCTGGTGCACTTCCCGGTCGCCTGCTGGACTGCGGCACCGGTCACCGACGCGCTGTTCGTGTGGTTACGCGAGCCCGCATGGTGGCAGATTTCATGGTGGCTGCTCGCCATCGGTTGCCTGACCGGTCTTGTTGCCATGTCGGCCGGGATCGTGGATCTGTTTGCAATTCCCGCTCAGGATAAGGCCCAGCCGGTCGCGCAGCGTCATATGCTGCTGATGGGCAGCGCATGGTGCGTGCTGTTGCTGGATCTGCTGTTGCGCCCGCTGTCCGGGATGCCGCAGAGAATGACTGCCTGGCTTGGACTTGGCCTGTCAATCTGCGGCTGGATCGTACTGCTGATCGGCGCGTATGCCGGCGGCCGGCTGGTATATGAATTCGGTATCGGCCAGACTCCGCGTCATGACGACACATAGACACGCCCACTCGACCGATAACACGCACGCGCTTCCGGAAGCGCGCCGTGATCTGTTGCGCCACATCAAGCGCTACGGGTCCATGCATGCGGGCCAGTTGGCAAAGCAGCAGCACATTACCCGTGAAGCTGCGCGTCAACAGTTGAAACTCCTGGAGCAGGAAGGCTGGATTACGCGGATTGTCGAAAAGACATCCGCGCAGGCCGGACGCCCGCCGGTGCGCTACATGCTGACATCCGCCGGCGATCATCTGTTCCCCAAACGCTATGACGACCTGTCGCTGACCCTGGTGGATGCCGTCGCCGAACAGCTTGGTGCCGACGCCCTGCGTAAACTGCTCACCGCGCTCACCGATCAGCAGGTGCGGCAATGGGAAGACAAGCTGGCGGGAAAAACCCTGATCGAACGGATTCGCGCGCTGAAAGGTATTTATTTCCAGGGCGATCCGCATATCAGCGTGGAAAAGGATCGTCGCGGTTATCTTCTCGTCGAACACAATTGCCCGTATCTCAATCTTGCAATGCAGCGGCCGCGACTGTGCAGCGTGACGGTTTCGACGCTAACCCGACTGCTGGGCGTGCGCGTGGTACGCGAGAAACGGTTCCAGGACGGTGATCAGCGCTGTGCGTTCCGGGTACTTGCCGATCAGCCTGTGGATACGCAGAACTTCCGTTTTGCGTTTGAAAACGACTGAGTGTGTGGCGCTTAGATCCGGCGTCTGAACCAGCCGGTCAGACTGAAGCGTTCGCGCCTTGCGGGGAGCACTTCGTGCGGCACGTCGGCACTCAGGAAAACGGCCAACGTGCCGCCCACCGGCAGTACGCTTACCGGCTCCGGCGCTGTGGCGCGGGGATAGAGACGCAGTTCACCGCCGTCGTCGGCGTGCCAGTTATCGTTCAGGTACAGCACCAGCGAGACAACCCGCGCATCGTTGTCGCGGAAGCGGTCGAAATGACGCGCGTAGCCGGTGCCCGGCGGATACACTGCGAAATGACCCTCGAAGTCGTGCAGACCGAAATAACCCGCCGCGTTGAGCGCGAGCCGCAACCGCTCAATGTCCTCGACGACAAACTGCCTTACCGCCGGCGCCTCGCATTCCTCCAGCCACAGCACGTGATCACCGCGAATGTCATGCCGGACGGTGTGTGCCGCGCCACGCCCAACGCCGGCTTGATGAAATCGCCCCTGCTCCCATCCCTGTACCAGCGTGTGGCGCAGCCGCTCGAGGCGCCCAGCCGGCAGGTAGGCAGGCTGCACGCACCAGTCCCGTTCGGCGATAGTTGCGGCAATTGCGCTGGCGCTCACTGGTATCCGTCTCCCGTTGGCTGGATTCCGCCGGCCCGTATTTCCGGTTATTGTCAAGTTTGGCCACCGGGCGTCACGGCCGCAGGCGCCTTAACTGATTGATTCTTAAAAAATAATAAATATTCCTGGCGAAAACCTGCGAAATTTCCGCAGATTGTCTAGAATCTGCACCCGATCGCGCGGTTTGCCTCCAAAAAAATCGGCGAGTAGTATCATGGGGTTACGTTCATTTTCTGCACTAGTGGTGAATCAACTATGAAGAACTATGCTGTTGTCCTTTCCGCTGCTGCTCTCGCCCTCGCACTGACCGCTTGCGGCAAGAGCGAACAGCCTGCTCCGGCGACTCCCGCTGCGGCTCCGGCCGCTGCACCGGCGCCGGCTGCTTCGACCAAAGCTGCGGCTCCGACTGCAATGCCTGCTGCGGGCACCAAGTCGAAGCCGGCTGCGACCACGCCGCCACCGGCGAAGCACTAAGATACTCGATACCGGAATCATCCGGTTTCGCAGAATCAAAAAAGACGGGTGCGGTAACGCACCCGTCTTTTTCTTTATTCAGCGCGCGCGGATTTTCCGCTCAATCAACCCGCCAACGCATACTCAAGATCGGCACGCAGATCGTTCACGTCCTCGACACCGACCGACAGACGCACCAGCGAATCGCTGATACCGAGCGCCGCACGGGTTTCCGGCGGTACCGAGGCGTGCGTCATGATGCCGGGGTGTTCGATCAGACTTTCCACGCCGCCCAGACTTTCCGCGAGCGTAAATAATTCGCAACGTTCCAGGAACCGGCGCGCTTCCTTTTCGCCGCCCTTGAGGAACATCGTGATCATTCCGCCGCCGGCGCGCATCTGGCGTTTGGCCAGTGCATGCTGCGGATGACTCGCCAGGCCAGGATAGCTGACGCGCTCGACTGCCGGATGCTTCTCCAGCCAGGCCGCGAGCTCCAGTGCGTTGCTGCAATGCCGTTCCATGCGCAGCGCGAGTGTTTTCAGGCCGCGTAGTGCCAGGAAACTGTCGAACGGCCCTGCCACACTCCCGATCGAGTTCTGCAGAAATGCCAGTTGCTCTGCCAGTTCCGTGCGCTCGCCTGCCACCACCATTCCGCCCACCATGTCCGAGTGACCATTCAGATACTTGGTCGCGGAATGCATGACCAGATCAAACCCGTGTTCCAACGGCCGCTGGTTATAGGGTGATGCAAACGTGTTATCGCACACGGCAATCAGCTTATGCGTGCGCGCAACGTCCGCAACCACGGCGAGATCAACCAGTTTGAGCAGCGGATTGGTCGGTGTCTCCACCCAGATCAGTCTCGTTTCCGGACGGATCGCGGCTTCCAGCGCCTGGCGGTCGCGCAAATCGACGAAACTGAATTTCAGTCCTGCCGAGCGCTTGCGTACCCTTTCGAACAGCCGGTAGGTTCCGCCGTACATGTCGTCCATGGCGATGACATGGCTGCCCGAGTCCAGCAATTCGAGCACGGTTGCCGTCGCGGCAAGGCCGGAGGCAAACGCAAAGCCCCGCGTCCCGCTTTCAAGGTCCGCGACGCAGCGCTCGTAGGCCATGCGCGTGGGATTCTGTGTGCGCGAGTATTCATAGCCCTTGTGCTTGCCGGGACTTTCCTGCGCATAGGTGGAAGTCGCATAAATCGGCTGCATCACCGCCCCGGTAGTCGGGTCGGGTTCCTGCCCGGCATGAATCGCGCGGGTGGCAAAACCTTGCTGCTTCTTGTTGCTGCTCACAGACAACTCCCGGTTACTGTAATCTCAAACGGTTGAGCAAATCGCTGCGGGTTACCAGGCCGAGAAACTCGTCGCCCGCCATGATGGCGACCGCAGTTTCGGTTTCCAGCAGCGTGAACAGGTCGGCCGCGCTTCGGGTCGCTTCCATCCGCGGAAAGTTCGCGTCAAGCGCCGTACGCACTTCCTGCGTGAACCCGCCACTGCGAGTACTGACCACACGAATGATGTCGCGTTCGGTGACTGCGCCAAGAAATTTTCTGCCATCTATCACCGGCAATTGAGAAATGCCGTTGTTGCGCAGCCGGGTGTGCGCGGTGGCCAGTGTATCCGAAGGGCCGACATACACTGTGGCGCGTTCCCAGTAGGGACGGCCCACATAGTCACCCAGGTCGCCACGGGCAGGACGTGCCATGAACCCCTGTTCGATCATCCAGAAATCGTTATAGAGTTTCGACAGGTACTTGTTGCCGGTGTCGCAGCCCAGGGTGACGACGCGCTTCGCCGTCTTCTGTGCGCGACAGTAGCGCAACGCCGCTGCGATCAGGGTGCCCGACGACGAACCCAGCAACAGGCCTTCCTTGAGCAGCACTTCACGCGCCGTCGCAAATGCTTCACTGTCGGGGATGGTGTAGCCGGTTTTGACCAGCGTCATGTCGGCAATCGAAGGAATAAAATCCTCGCCGATGCCTTCCACCAGCCAGCTGCCTTTCTCGCCGATCTCGCCGGTCCTGAGATAATCCACCAGCACCGATCCTTGCGGATCCGCCAGTATCATTTCGGTGTGCGGCGACGCCTTTTTCAGATAACGGCCGATGCCGGTGAGCGTGCCGCTGGAACCGACACCTGCCACCACGGCATCGAGCCTGCCTTCCATCTGTTCGAGAATTTCCGGTCCGGTGGTCAGTTCGTGCGCCCTGGCATTGTCGGGATTGCCGAACTGATTGATGAAAAACGCACCGGTTTCATCGGCCATGCGTTTGGCGAGATCCTGGTAATACTCAGGATGACCCTTGCCGACATCCGAACGGGTCAGAATCACTTCCGCACCCATGGCGCGCAGATTGAAGATTTTTTCCTGACTCATCTTGTCCGGAATCACCAGGATCAGCCGGTAACCTTTCTGCGCCGCCGCCAGCGCCAGGCCCAGTCCGGTATTGCCGGCCGTGGCTTCGATCAGCGTGCCGCCCGGCTTGATATCGCCACGCTTTTCAGCTTCCTCGATCATCGCCACGCCGATGCGATCCTTGATCGAACCGCCGGGATTCATGTATTCCAGTTTCAGAAACAGGCGGCAGGGCCCGGTGTCCAGATGCGTCAATTCGAGCATCGGCGTGCGGCCGACCATCTCCAGCACGTTCTTGTAGACTTTCATCCGGACTCCGCGGGCGTAAAAGTCTTATTGTACGGAACCGTTTAGAATAAGCCCACGCCCGGCCGGAACGAATCAAATGCCTGTGACGATAGAAAGCCTGCTCGACAGCGCAACCGCGCGGCTCGGTGCCACGACCGACTCGCCGCGGCTGGATGCCGAACTGTTGCTGGAACAGGTACTTGGCAAATCCCGCGGCCAGTTGCGCGCCTACCCGGAACGGGTTGTGGATGAGACCGCGGAACGCAGCTTCGAGGACCTGCTGCTGGCGCGTCTGCAGGGCGTACCGCTCGCTTACCTCGCTGGCCAACGGGAATTCTGGTCGCTGCCTCTCAAAGTGACCCGCGACACGCTTATCCCGCGCCCGGATACCGAGTGCCTGGTCGAAGCGGCGCTCGACTGTATTCCGCCGGAAGCCGGCTGGACCGTCGCGGATCTCGGCACCGGCAGTGGTGCGATTGCGCTGGCCATTGCCAGTGAGCGGCTGCTCTGCAAAGTGATTGCAACGGATGCCAGCAGTGCCGCACTCAACGTCGCGCGCGAAAATGCCGCGCACCTCGGATTGGGCAACGTCGAGTTTCGCTGCGGCGACTGGTATGTCGCGCACGATGGCCGCTGTCATCTGGTCGTATCGAACCCGCCGTACGTCCGCGAAGGTGATCCGCACCTGAATGAAGGCGACGTGCGCTTCGAACCGCGCCGCGCGCTGGTCAGCGGCAGCGATGGACTGGACGCGATCCGCCATCTCGTGGCGCTGGCGCCAAAGCATCTGTTACCGGGTGGCTGGCTGCTGCTGGAGCATGGATACGATCAGGCGGAAACGGTGCGCGCACTGTTCGCTGCGGCCGGCTTTCAGCACATTCGATCACGGCGCGATCTTGCGGGACAGGAACGCGTCACGCTTGGACAGCAGCCAACCTGATTCAGACAACATTGTTCATTCACCAAGGAGTGCTTCATGATTCTCATGTCCACCAGTCTCGGCGACATCAAACTGGAACTGTTTGCCGACAAGGCGCCGATCACCGTCGAAAATTTCCTGAGATACGTCAATGAAGGGTTCTACGACGGCACGATTTTCCATCGTGTAATCGGCGATTTCATGGTGCAAGGCGGGGGCTTCACGCCTGAAATGTCACAGAAGAAAGGCCATGCGCCGATCAAGAACGAGGCCGACAACGGGCTTTCCAACGAACCCTATACGATCGCGATGGCACGCACCTCGGATATCAACAGCGCCACCAGCCAGTTCTTCATCAATCTCGCCGACAACACGTTCCTGGATCACGGCAAACGCGATTTCGGCTACGCAGTGTTCGGAAAGGTAGTGGAAGGCACCGATGTGATTGACAAGATCGCCGAAGCACGAACTGGCAATCGCAACGGCCATGGCGATGTGCCGCTTGAAGTCATCGTGATCAACTCGGTGCGGCAGATCGCCGCATAAACAGACGTCAGACGATCACACGGTGTGCCGGCCTGCGTCACCAGCCGTGATGGTGCGCCAGCATGCCCATGATCAGACCGCCGAAGAACAGGAAACCGAGCGAGCCGATCACGATCCCGATCAACATCACGACACCTTGCACGACAAAATAGAGTTTCAGGCGTCCCAGCATCAGATGCATCTGTTCGGTGGCGCCGGAAATTCCCGCTTCGCCGAGCGCGGATGCCGCCATACACAGCAGGATACCGAGCCAGATCGGCAGCCACGCAATCACGATGCCGACGATGGTCAGTGCTTCCGCCGCGCCGCCGATGATCATCAGGATGCCGATCAGATACATCCAGAATTTTGCCCCGCTCATGCGCAGAGCGAATTCTTTTACCAATGCTTCATTGTCCGTGGCCATGGTTGCTCCCCAATCGGGTTACCGACATTCCGCTTATCGGCGGACTCAATCATGCGCTGTCGGAATTCATTAAAGATAGTTGAGGCGGAACAATTGTCCAGTCAGCCGGCAACCGCGGGAAACAGCACCCGCAGCCCGTTTGCGATGAACTCCACGCCGATGGCGACCATGATCAAGCCCATCAGACGGGTCACGATGTTGATGCCGGTGCGGCTCAGGGCCCGCGAAATCAGCGGCGCCAGCCGGAAGGCGGCCCAGCAGATTCCGGATACGATTACGATGCCGAACACCAGGATCACGTAGCGGCCGAACAACGCCGGTCTGTGGCCGTAAAGAATGACCGTACTGATGGCGCCGGGGCCGGCGGTAAGCGGTACACCGAGCGGCACCACCGCGACCTGCTCCTTTTCCTGGGTCTCCTGGGCTTCCTCTTCGGTCTGACGCGTCGGGCCGACCTTGGCCTGCAACATCGAAAGTGAATTCAGCAGAATCAGGATCCCGCCGCCGACCTGGAACGATGCCACGCTGATGCCGAAAAAGCGCAGGATGAACTCGCCGGCAAGCAACGCCACCACCAGTACCGCGCCGACCGTGACTGCGGCATTGAATGCGGTACGATTGCGCTCCTCAGCCGTCTGGTTCTGGGTCAGGTTGATGAAAATCGGGATCACCCCGATGGGGTTCAGGATCGCAATCAGACCGGCAAAGAATTTAAGGTATTCGGCCCAGGCGTTCATTCGGGAGCTGAGTTCCATCCGCGGTCGGGAATACGTGCATCATCGGCATTTGCAACGGCAAGTCAAGCGCAACACGTTAAAATAGCCTACCGTCAAGCCGCAGATATTCATGACTGACATCGCCGACCTTCACCGATTGCGTTACAGCCGTCAACTCGCCCTGCCGGACTTCGGCACCGACGGACAGGCACGGCTGGGTACGGCACGGGTGCTGATCGTCGGCCTCGGCGGGCTCGGTTCGCCGGCGGCCATGTATCTGGCTGCCGCAGGAATCGGCACGCTGGTGCTGAATGATTTCGACAAGGTGGACCTTTCGAACCTCCAGCGCCAGATTCTTCACCGTACTGCAGATATCGGCCAGGTAAAAACAGATTCAGCCGCCGCCACCATCGCGTCGCTCAATCCCGATTGCCGGGTCGAATGCATTGACCGGCGCCTCGCTGCCGACGAACTCCGCGACACGATTGCAGGAGTCCATGTCGTGCTCGACGGCAGCGACAATTTCGGAACGCGCTTTGCCGTTAATGCAGCCTGCGTGGACACCGGAACGCCGCTGGTATCGGGCGCCGCCATTCGCTATGAGGGTCAGCTCACCGCGTTTGTGCCGCGCGATCCGCACAGTCCCTGTTACGCCTGCCTTTATCAGGAAAGCGACGAGGAAATGGAGAACTGCCGTTCCAACGGCGTGCTCGCGCCACTGACCGGGGTTATCGGCAGCATGATGGCCGTCGAGGCCATCAAACTCATTGCGGGAATCGGCGAACCGCTGTGTGGGCGGCTGCTGCAATACGATGCAAGGAACGCTACGATACGCTTTACCAACCTGAAGCGTGACCCCGCCTGTCCGGTGTGCAGCCAGCGATGAATGCCGTAACGACAAAGCCGACACCGGCCGCGCGCCTGGAACAGTATCTGTACGACAACATTCCGCTGGTTCAGCACATGCAGATCCAGGTGACATCTTACGACGAACATGCATTGGTACTCAGCGCACCGCTGGCTGCCAACATCAATCACACCATGACCGCATTCGGCGGCAGCATTGCGGCGCTTGCGACATTGGCGTGCTGGGGTGTGCTGTGGCTCATGCTCGAGCCGGAACCCGATCTTCATATCGTGGTGCATGAATCGCATCTCCGTTACCTGCGGCCGGTGACCGATACGCTGGTTGCACGCTGTTTATTGCCCGACAGCAATTCTCAACAGCGCTTCCGCGAGAACCTGCAGCGGCGCGGCAAAGCGCGTCTCGAACTCCGCGCGCAACTCATACAGGACGACACGGTGTGCACCGAATTCACGGGCACTTTCGTCGCGTTCCGGGACACCCATGGCTGAGGCATCGAGCACCAGGCTGGGACTTCCGCGCCCGCTGATCAACCAGCTGCTGCACGCCGCGCAAGCCATGCCCGACAAGGCGCACTGGGGCGTCATCAGTGCGAGTGACAACCAGCCCGTTCGTTGCTACCGACTGGAGCCGGACGACGACGCCGGCCTGACCCGCCTGCGACACAAACTGGCCGCTCGTAACGAAACGCCGTTCGCGTGGTACCGGGCCGACCCCGGCACTGCGAGCATTCCGGATCTCGCTGAACTCGGAAAACTCGACCTCAGTGTCCATCTGCTGTTCAGCGTGTCGCTCGGCACCAAAGGAGTGCTGCAACTGCGCGGCTGGCGTGTTGACGGGAAAAAGTTATCTGAACTGGAAATCGGCCTGAGCGAAGAAGCCTGAGCGATTCCGATATGGAACCGAAACGCCGGACGCCGGATCATCTGCTAGACATTCAGCAGGAACTTGTCGCCCGGGAACCGATCTTTCATCGCCCCGAATACGGCACTTCCCGTACCGACTTTGAAAACATGATGGCGGAGGAATTCTGGGAAACCGGCGCCTCCGGTCAACGCTACAGCCGGGAACATGTGCTTGACGTGCTGGAAGCCCGCTGCGCAAACGGGCCGTATCAGGATGACTGGAAATCCGAAGATTTCCATTGCCAGGAAGTTGCACCGGACAATTACCTGTTGACCTACACTCTGCATCAGGGCGAGCGCGTGACACGCCGCGCGACGCTGTGGCGGCGCACCGAAAAAGGCTGGGTGATTGTGTATCACCAGGGGACGATTGTTCAAGACAAATAATTTGCTGGCGAGTTACCGCATTACTTCCGTCACCCCAGCGAAGACCGGGGTCCAGTCTTGACTAAGTGCGGCTTCGCCGCATCAAATTATTACGGGAACCCGCAATAAATACGCGGCGAAACCGCTCATTATTCTGACTGGCTATTCAAGACTGGATTCCCGCTTTCGCGGGAATGACGCAGAGGAAGAAGATCAATACGGCAACGTCAACTTCGCATACACCTGATCTTCTCCGCCCGGGCTGGTGCCATGCGCAACGCCCACACCCAATGTGAAATTGATCAGATACAGCAAATTCAGATCGCCATCCATTTCCAGGCCATAGCTGTTGTAATACCGTCCAGGCGTCGCACCAAAGTCCCAGGCGCTACCTCGTTCCGCGAATACCTTCCCGTACAACTGGTGCAAACCAAACGGCACGGTAATGAAACTGCGTTCGGGATGGGAAACCGGAAATGTCCAGCCGAGTCCTTCGATCCGCATGCGGTGACCGGAAAATTCCCCGCCCGGATAGCCGCGCAACGCGAAGCCACGTTGGCCGAATACGAAGTTCTGCAACAAGGTACCCACCCCGCTGTCGCTGGTGCCGCCCAGCGAATAGGACTGTGCATCGGGCGTCGAATAACCTTCGGTGTACCGCAGCATCAATGAAGATTCCCGGCCGGTACGCAGATATTCGTACCAGTCAAACCGGTAGGCGCTGCCCGGAAAATCGCCCGGCAGGTCACGGCCGGTTTCCGCAATCAGCTGCAGATTGCGGCCGTCGTTCAGGCCAACCGACACCGGCCAGCGATGCGCGCTGGTCCACGCGAGTCTGACACCGGTAATCGTTTCGCTGTAATCCAGTTGCGGCGTTGGTGGCGGCGTCAGATTGAAATTGTCATAAACGTCACGGTCTTTTTCCCGGTGCAGACCGGCGGTTACGGTGAGCGAGTGCTCGAGCCGATCGAGCAGCGGATACGATAGGGTCATTTCAGCTTTGTCGTTGCGCCGTATCCGTTGCAGCGACTTGTTGCCCGAGGAATTGTAGAACTCGAAGCCGCGTCCGATCGCAAACTGGAAGCGGTCGGAGTAATCGTAAACGAAGGTGCCACCCGTCAGGTTGTGCTGAAATTCGTGATTGATGTCGGCGGCATACAACTGCACGCCGAGACTGTCTTGCCCTGAGGTCGCCGCGCCTGTCAGAAACTGGTCCGGTCCGGCTGCAAGTTCTGGAAACCAGTAGCGCGGCCGGAGCGACGACCACGGCGAATAGTTGTGAACCTCGCCGGTCGCAACGGGTTCGACAGGCTTTGCAGCCGCCAAGATAGAGGATGTTTCCGCCGCCGACGGTTCATTCAGCGCGTTTCCGGCCGGCAACCTGGCAAGATCGAAGCCGCTCGCGCTGTAACCGAGATAGAAGAGATCGCCGTTGTCGGCCTCAACCGGCGCGAACGCGCCGGTGCGCACGCGTGTCAGCGTGGTGATTCGACCGCTGTCGATGTCGATACGCCGCAGATTGAACACACCACCCGCCGCCGATGTAAACAATACCGATTTGCCATCGGGCGCAAAACGCGGCTGACTGGCATCTTTCTGCAATGCCACCACCTGCCAAGTTCGCGATTGCAGGTTGAACAGTTCAATGCCCCAGCCGCGACCATGCCGCCACAGTGACGCAACCAGCTGTTTTCCGTCGGGTGACCAGTCCAGCGCACCGAGAATCGCGCCGTCGCCTGCCTGCCACAAGGTCTCGAGCGGCCTGCCCTTGGCATCGAGCAGCACCAGACTGCTTTGCCCGCCGACAAGCCGGCTGGCTGCTATCCGCGTGCCATCCGGCGACCATGCCGCGTGGTGGTAACGCTGACACTGGGTGAGGCGTGTCATGTCGCCGTCCGCGGGATCAATTTGGTACAGATCGAAATAGTAATTGTAGTCGTCGCAGATTTCGGGCCGCGCCACCAGCAGGCCTGCGTGACGATTCCAGTCAAGCTGCGCCGGCGTCGCAAAGATATCCGCCACGTGGCTAATCACACCGTCTTTCCAGCGCATGACGGCCGAAGCGTGGTAGGCATCGTCGCGGACGAAATACACACTGCCGTCATCAGCGGCGACCGGCGACTCGGTCCAGTATCCGTAATGCGTCAGCTGTTGTCCTTGCACGAGTGGCATGCCTGGCGATACACCTGGCGTCGGCTGGTAGCGCTGCCGCAGATAATCGCCGAATTCGCGCCACACGTCCCTGATATTGGAACCCAGGATGTGATCCACGTTCATGTTGACCAGAAACGGGATGACCTGGTGACTGTAGTTCAGTACCAGATTGGAAATCGCCTGTTCGCCGTATTTGTGCGCAACGAACTGGTAGAAGTTCACACCATACAAATATGGAATGCTGCCAGCGGGCCATTTTCTCACGCCAGACATCGCGACCTGATCGTACGGTCGTATGCCGTGATCCACTTCCGCGCGCATCATCATGGCGAACTGGGCACCCTGCCCGCGACCCACATCCAACGTGGGATCGGTTTCGTTGTAAACGGCGAGGCCTTCGAGATACATGCTGGGCTGGAAATTGCCCGGAAACCAGAGTGGAAAGCGGCCGAAGACATGGCGCAGCACCCTGGGCGCGCCGCTCGCCTTGTCCAGCTGCAGCACATGCGTGTATTCGTGGGTAATCAGCAGTCTCAGCCAGTCGTCGAAATCTTCCAGGGTGTAGTCGGGGCGATCCGGCGGCGAGATGAACATTTCGATGTGGTTGTACGGCAGTGCGGTCGTGAATCCGTTGGGCAGATCCATGTAATCCGCGAGGACCAACTCGACTTTCCCGGCCGGATTCCAGTCGAAACGGGGATCGAGTTCCGCACGCACCGATTCGGCCACCGCAAGTGCGTGACGCGCGAGTTGTTCGTTGCCCTGCTGGAACGTGATACGAAAGTGGGCGCTCTCAAGCGTCTGCCAGTGCAGCCACGGATCCACGCCCACTGCGCGACCGGCGGTTGCATACCCGAAGACCGCGCACAGCAACAGCGTCATCAGCGCCTGACGCCATCTGCAACCTGAACGGGCCCCTGCCCCCATGCCGAATACTCCGCAACACGGCCCGTAGTGACCGGAACCGGGACGATGTTATGCAGGTTGTCCGCTGAAAATCAATGAGTCAGGTTGGATGGCGCCGGCTGTGTCTCATTTGAAAACAAGGCCTGCACGTCAACAGCGTCGAATTCGTACTGACGCGCACAGAATTCGCATTCCACGTGCACCCTGCCCTGCTCGGCGAGGATACTCTGTACTTCTTCGACACCCAGGCCGCGCAACGTCATTTCGATGCGCTCGCGCGAACACTGGCAGCGGAATGAAACCGGGCTGGATTCGAACAGCCGCACATCGTCTTCGTTGTAAAGACGGTGCAGCAGCTGCTCGGCCGCGAGATCGTGCAATTCCCGATTGGTTACCGTATCGGCCAGCACCGTGACGTGTTGCCATGCATCCGGTTCACGATCGCGATCCGGCATCACCTGCAGCAGCATGCCGGCGGCACTGCTCTCGCCCGCCGAAAGCCACAAACGTGTTGGAAGCTGTTCGGAGCGGGCGAAATAATTTTCCAGTGACTGCGCGAGGGTGCCACCTTCCAGCGGCACGATGCTCTGATAGCGTTCGCCGATTCCGGCCGGTTCGATCGTCATCACCAGCTTGCCGTCGCCCACCAGCGCGGGCAGATCCGCATCCGCAAGCTCGCCATGCCAGCGCGCCAGACCGCGCATATTCAGCCGGCTGGTGCACTGGACCACCAGCAGATGCAGCGGGCCATTGCCCTGAATCTGCAGGGTGATATTGCCGTCGTACTTGAGCGTCGCTGACAACAATGCAGTCGCTGCCATCGCTTCGCCCAGCAACGCACGCACCGGCGCCGGATATTCCTGGTGCTCGAGGACCGCCCGCCAGCTGGCATCGAGATGCACGCACCGGCCCTGGACCGGCAGGGATTCAAAGATAAAACGGCGCAATGAGTCGTGTTCCGGCATGGGATTCCGTGACGAGCGTGGGACAAATGAATGGGGCATGCGGCCCAATATGGAGCCGCCGCCGCACGATTTCAAGCTTCGTGCGGCGGCTACACTGTCGTGCTCAACCCGCGAGTTTCTTCTTCAGCAGTTCGTTGACCTGCTGCGGGTTTCCTTTGCCCTGCGTGGCTTTCATCACCTGTCCGACAAAAAACCCGAACAGCTTGTCCTTACCGCCGCGATAATCCGCCAGTTGCTGTGGGTTCGCGGCGATCACCTGATCAATCACCTTTTCGAGCGCGGAACTGTCGGTAATCTGCTTGAGTCCCTTGCGCTCAATGACCGCATCGGCATCGCCCTCGCCGGCCCACATCGCCTCGAACACGTCCTTGGCGATCTTGCCGGAAATGGTGTTGTCAACGATGCGTTTCAGCAATCCGGCCAGCATGCCGGCACTGACCGGGCTCTGCGCGAGTTCGCGATTGTCCCGGTTGAGTGCACCCGACAGTTCGCCCATTACCCAGTTCGCAGCAAGCTTGTGCTCACCGCCGACGGCCGATGTGACGGCCTCATAGTAATCGGCAAGTTCGCGGCTCGCGGTAAGTACGCCCGCGTCATAGGACGACAAACCGAACTGGCTCATGAAGCGCTGCCGCTTCTGATCCGGCAGTTCCGGCAGCGTACGTTCGACTTCCTTAACGAAGTCCGCACCGATTTCCAGCGGCAACAGGTCGGGGTCCGGGAAGTAGCGGTAATCGTTCGCCTCTTCCTTGCTGCGCATGGAACGGGTCTCGTTCTTCTTCGAATCGTACAGCCGGGTCTCCTGCACCACATGGCCGCCGTTTTCGATGAGATCAATCTGGCGTTCCACTTCGTAATTGATGGCCTTTTCGACAAAATGAAACGAGTTGATGTTCTTGAGTTCGGCACGGGTGCCGAATTTGGCATCCCCCTTGCGGCGCACCGAGACGTTGGCGTCGCAGCGGAACGAACCTTCCTGCATGTTGCCGTCGCAGATTTCCAGATAGCGCACCAGCGAGTGAATCTTCTTCATGTAGGCCACGGCTTCCTTCGCCGAGCGCATGTCCGGTTCGGAGACGATTTCAAGCAGCGGCGTGCCGGCGCGGTTGAGATCAATGCCGGTCAGACCGTGAAAGTCCTCGTGCAATGATTTGCCCGCGTCTTCCTCCAGATGCGCCCGTGTGACACCGATGCGCTTGCTGGTGCCGTCATCGAGTTCGATCTCGACATGTCCCTGACTGACGACCGGCAGTTCGTACTGGCTGATCTGGTAGCCTTTCGGAAGATCGGGATAGAAATAGTTCTTGCGCGCGAATACCGAACGCGGCGCGACCGTCGCACCGATGGCGAGGCCGAACTTCACGGCCATGCGGACCGCTTCACGATTGAGCACGGGCAGCACGCCCGGATAGCCCAGGTCCACGAGGCACGCCTGCGTGTTCGGCGCGGCGCCGAATGCCGTGGCCGCGCCCGAAAAAATCTTGCTCCGCGTCGCGAGCTGAGCGTGGATTTCAAGACCGATGACAGTTTCCCATTCCATTTTGACTACTCATTTATATATATATGCGGGACAAAGAGCCGGGCATGAAGCGCAGAAGCGGCTTCGCGCCTACTCGAATCCCTTCGGTATCCGCGTGTGCCAGGCCGTTTCGCGCTGGTACTGGTGCGCGACCGCAAGCATGCGCGCTTCGTCGAAATAATTCCCGATGATCTGCAGGCCGACCGGCAGGTCGTCCACAAATCCCATCGGAATCGACATGCCCGGCAGACCGGCAAGATTCACGCCATTGGCGTAGATATCGTTGAGATACATGGTGACCGGGTCATCGGTCTTTTCTCCGAGTCCGAACGCCGGCGTGGGCGTGGTCGGTCCCATGATGACGTCCACCTGTTTGAACGCGTCGAGAAAATCCTGGCGAATCAGGCTGCGGGTTTTCTGAGCCTTCAGATAATAGGCATCGTAATAGCCGGCCGACAGCACATAGGTGCCGGTCATGATACGGCGCTTCACTTCCGCACCGAAGCCTTCGCCTCGCGAGCGGGTGTAAAGATCCATCAGATCCACCGGATTCTCGCAACGGTAGCCGAAGCGCACGCCGTCGAAGCGCGACAGGTTTGACGAACACTCCGCGGGTGCCACCACATAATAGGTCGGCACCGACAGCCAGAAATTCGGCAGACTGATGTCGTGCACCGTGGCACCGAGTTTCCTGTACACGTCGAGCGCAGCGTGCACCGCGTCGCCGACGCGCGCATCCAGGCCCTTGTCGAAGAATTCCTTCGGCAATCCGATGCGCAGCCCCTTGAGCGGTTGAGCGAGTTCCGCGACGTAATCGGGTACCGGCTTGTCCACACTGGTGGAATCGCGCTCGTCGAACCCGGCAATCGCGCTCATCAGCATCGCGGCGTCTTCGGCGGTGTAGGTGATGACGCCGGCCTGATCGAGGCTCGATGCAAACGCGATCATGCCGTAGCGCGAAACGCGGCCGTAGGTCGGTTTGATGCCGGTGAGTCCGGTCAGCGCGGCGGGTTGGCGAATCGAACCGCCAGTGTCGGTACCGGTCGCGGCCGGCGCCATGCGTGCCGCCACTGCCGCGGCGGAGCCGCCCGACGAACCGCCCGGAACGCGCGTCCTGTCCCAGGGATTCTTCACTGCACCGTACCAGCTGGTTTCATTCGACGAACCCATCGCGAATTCGTCCATGTTGGTCTTGCCCAGCATCACACTGCCGGCCTGCCTGAGCCGTTCGATCAATGTTGCATCGTATGGTGCGA
>DASSOA010000085.1:0-13274 GCA_035701115.1 Gammaproteobacteria bacterium | reverse complement strand
GTTGCGGCGCAGCCGGCGTGGGATGCGACACCGGCCGAAGAGCGGGCCGGAATCCTGCGTCGCGCGGCGGATCTGTTTGAACAGCGCCGCGGTGAACTGATGGCTTTGTGCGTGCGTGAAGCTGGCAAGTCGATACCTGACTCAATTGCGGAGGTGCGTGAAGCGGTAGATTTTCTGCGCTATTACGCGCAGCGTGCCATCGCAGATTTCGGCCAGCCGATCCGTTTGCCGGGCCCAACCGGTGAACGTAACGAGCTGTCGTTGCATGGCCGCGGTGCGTTTGTGGCCGTCAGTCCGTGGAATTTCCCGCTTGCGATTTTCACCGGCGAGGTCAGTGCGGCATTGGCGGCCGGCAACAGCGTGCTGGCCAAGCCAGCGGAACAGACGTCACTGATTGCAGCACATGCCATCAGATTGATGCATGAAGCGGGTGTTCCGGGTTCGGTACTCAATTTCATCCCCGGCCGCGGCTCCGTGGTCGGTCAGCACGCGGTGGCCGATCCGCGCATTGCCGGCGTGGTGTTCACCGGCTCCACCGAAACCGCAAAAATCATTCATCAGACGCTCGCCAACCGCGACGGCATCATTCCCGCACTGATTGCCGAGACCGGCGGACAGAACGCGATGTTGGTGGACAGCTCGGCGCTGCCCGAGCAGGTGGTGCAGGATGTCATCGCCAGTTCGTTCAATAGCGCCGGTCAACGCTGCTCTGCGCTGCGCGTGCTGTTCCTGCAGGAAGAAATTGCGCCGCGCATCATCGAGATACTGCACGGTTACATGGGTGAATTGCGCATTGGTGACCCGGCTTATCTCGATACCGACGTCGGCCCGGTTATCGATCGCGAAGCCAAGGACACGCTGGACAAGCATGCCGAATGGATCAGCCAACGTGGCAAGGTGATCCGCAGGCTGGACCTGCCGCCAATGGCTGCATATGGAACGTTTGTTTCACCGCTCGCGGTCGAGATCGATTCGCTGGACATTCTCAAGCGTGAAGTATTTGGTCCGATTCTCCATGTCGTTCGATACAAGGGCAGGGATATGGACAAAGTCATCGACGCCATCAATCGAACCGGTTACGGCCTGACGCTTGGTGTGCATACCCGCATTGACAACAACGCGCAGTACATTCAGTCGCGTATCCGGGTTGGCAATGCCAACATCAATCGCAACATGATCGGCGCGGTGGTCGGTGTGCAGCCGTTCGGTGGACAGGGCCTGTCCGGCACCGGGCCGAAAGCGGGCGGACCGCACTATCTGCATCGCTTCGCAACCGAGCGGACGCTGACAATCAACACGGCAGCGATGGGCGGCAACACCAGCCTGCTCTCGCTCAAGGATGAATGAGACAACCCGATGACAATCAGCGTCTTCGATATCTTCAAGATCGGCATCGGGCCTTCAAGTTCGCACACGGTCGGCCCGATGCGGGCCGCACGCCAGTTTCTGCTGGACTTGCAGTCGCACGGCAAACTGGAACAGACACAGCAGGTCGTTGCGGAACTCTACGGCTCGCTGGCTCTGACCGGCAAGGGACATGGCACCGACCGTGCGGTGCTGCTCGGTCTCGAGGGCGAAGTGCCTGACGAGGTTGATCCGGATTCGGTTGATGCTCGCCTGAAAACCATCCGCGATTCCGCGCGAATCCGGTTGCTTGGCCGGCGCGAGATAGGATTTGACGAGCCGCTCAATCTTCTCTGGCACAAGGATCAGGTGTTGCCACGCCATTCCAACGGCCTTCGTTTTACCGCGATGGACCACAGTGAACGGGTGTTGTTAAGCGAGGAGTTCTACTCCATTGGCGGCGGATTCATCGTGCGCGGCGACGAGGAGCAGGCCATGGCCAACGTCACCGGTGCGCCTTATCCGTTTGACTCCGCTGAGGAACTGCTCGACTCCTGCCGGCAGCACGGGTTTGCGATTCACGATCTGATGTTTGAAAACGAAAAGGCCTGGCGCAGCGCAGGCGAGATTCGGGAAGGCCTGTTGCGGATCTGGTCGGTCATGAAGGCCTGTGTGGCCCGCGGGATGCGCGTTGAAGGCGAGTTGCCCGGGGGGTTGAAGGTGCGCAGACGCGCCGCCCGGTTGCATCAGCAATTGCAGCAGGAGAGCAAGGGCAAATTGCTGGATGCGATGGACTGGGTGAATCTCTGGGCCCTGGCAGTCAATGAGGAAAATGCCGCCGGCGGCCGCGTCGTCACCGCGCCCACCAACGGCGCGGCCGGGATTATTCCCGCAGTCGGGCATTATTACGAACGTTTCGTGGAAGGCGCCGACGAAGAGGGTATCCAGCGTTACCTGCTGACGGCAGCGGCAATTGCAATCCTCTATAAAAAGAATGCTTCAATCTCGGGTGCTGAAATGGGTTGTCAGGGAGAAGTGGGCGTGGCCTGCTCCATGGCGGCAGGCGGGCTGGTCGCGGCAATGCAGGGAAGTATCGGGCAGGTGGAGAATGCCGCGGAAATTGGGATGGAACACAACCTCGGCCTGACCTGCGATCCGGTGGGCGGATTGGTACAGATTCCCTGTATCGAACGCAATGCGATGGGCTCGGTGAAATCCATTAATGCGGCCCGCCTGGCCTTGCGGGGTGACGGCGAGCACCGGGTTTCACTGGATCAGGTGATCGCGACCATGCGACAGACCGGGCTCGACATGCGCAGCATCTACAAGGAAACGTCCCTGGGCGGACTCGCGGTCAATGTGCCGGAGTGCTGAATGCCTCGACCCCGAGTCAGGCATTCCACGCGTAACGATTTGACAATAAGTGCCTCTTGGTTAATCATTCGCGTTCGTGAAAGCTTGCACCGGGTCAATGCCGGACCAAGCCTGATATTGCATTTGCCCGCGGCTGACCATCCTTGAGTGACAAGGGGAATCCAGCGCAATCAGGATTCGTCGCCTGATAGAGTCAGGTTGTCCGACAGCGTGTCCTCCCACCCACCGTGAGAGTCTGACTGAACTATGCACGGAACTTTCGGCCTGCGCGTCTGGCGTCGCCTCACCGGGAACATTTATCTTGCTGCAGGCCTGGTGCTGCTTGTCGGGCTGGGTGCAACGTATGTCACTTATCGTGTTACGTTGAATATCGAAACGTCGGCACGCCAGGCGCGTTTCAGGCGCTACGCGGACGAAATCAGCACCACCATCAGCGCGCGCTTTGCGCAGTATCTGGCAGTCCTCGACGGCAGTGCGGGATTGTTCGCCGGATCCGACGACGTGACGCGTCAGGACTGGACAGAGTTTGCCCAGACCATCGCGCTCCAAAGCAACTACCCGGGTATCTACAGCCTCCAGTATCTGCAACTCGTGACCCCGGGGCAGCGGGAGCAATTCATTGCCAGGATAAGGCGGGAGGGCGTCAAGGATTTCACGTTGCGCCCACCCGGCGACAGGCCGTTCTATTGTCCGATCGTTTATGCCGAGCCTGCACCTCTCGCGAGTTTTGCCGAAGGAGTGGATGTGTGCATACACCAGCCAGGTGCGAGGCTGCTGCTGCGTGCGCGCGATTCCGGTGGCGACCTCCTGGGTCCGCCCATGAACCTCCGGGACAGCAGCGGCCGGGTGCTGCGCGGAGTGGTGGTGGTGCGGCCTCTGTATAAAAAGCACGTCCGGCTTGCCACCGTAACAGATCGGCGAAACGCCTTAAATGGCTGGGTAGCTGAAACGCTGCCACTGGAAAACGTGATGCGCGGGATCATGCCGGCTACTGCATCCGTATCGCTGCGCATCCGCGACGCGGGTGTTTCCGGTACGGAGAGTCTCGTGTACGAGAATCCCGCCGGTTCAGCCCGCGAGGCCGACCCTGTCTCATTCCTGCTCGACTTCCATGCGCATTACTCCTTGGAGCTTCCGGTTGCGGGGCGGCGCTGGGTTCTCGATTTCCGGGAAACGAGCGGTGTGCTCTGGATTCCGATTGTCATGGCTCTGGCGGGCGTGCTGATCACGGTACCGCTTGCGATGCTGATACTCAATCTGGGTCTGACGCGCTCCCGGGCGCTCGCAATGGCCGAACGCATGACCACGGCGTTGCGGGAAAACGAAGAACTGCTCTCGTCAATGACCAACAACATCTCGGAAGGAATTTATCGCGGCTCACCGGATCGTGGACTTCTGTATGTGAACCCTGCGCTGGCCAAGATGTTCGGATTTGCGTCGGCGCAGGCAATGAAGGCGGTGCCGGGCCCCATCCACTACGTTCGGCCCGAGCGTCGGGACCAGTTGCGCTTGTTGTTGGAGCGCGATGGCGTTTACAAAAATGAAGAAGTTGAATTCCGGCGCCAGGACGGCAGCGTGTTCTATGCGATCAACAGCGCCGTTGCGATTCGTGATCCCGAAGGAAAGATTCTGCATTTTGACGGCGTGATTTCAGACATTACCGAACGCAAACGGGCCGAGCAGCAGGTTTATCGGCTGGCGCACTACGACACGCTGACCGGACTGGCGAACCGGGCGCTGCTGCGGGATCGTCTCGAGCAGGCGCTTACCGATGCGAGGCGTCGTGGCGAACGGATTGCGGTCATGTTCCTGGACCTTGATCATTTCAAGAACGTCAACGATTCATTGGGTCATGAAGTGGGGGACAAACTGCTCAAGTCCGTCAGCGAGCGACTGCTGGAATGCCTGCGTATCAATGATTCGGTAAGCCGTCAGGGCGGCGACGAATTCATTCTCATCCTTCGTCAGATCAGCGATGCCGAATCGGCGGCACGTACGGCGGAGAAAATCCTGGACCGCGTTTCGGGATTGTATCGAATAGGCCCGCATGAACTGCATATCACACCAAGTATCGGAATCAGCCTGTTTCCGGACGATGGAACTGATTACGAGATTCTGATCCGTAATGCAGATACCGCGATGTATCATGCCAAGGAGCGCGGCCGCGCAAATTACCAGTTTTTTACCCGTCAGATGACGGAGCGCGCGCATCAGCGCCTGTCAATCGAAAATGAATTACGCCGTGCCGTTGAGCGAAACGAATTTACACTGCATTATCAGCCGCAGGTCAGCCTGAAGCACGGCAAGGTCGTGGGAATCGAAGCGCTGCTGCGCTGGAACAGTCGTGAGCACGGGCCGATTCCGCCGGCAACGTTCATCCCGATTGCCGAACAGAGCGGATTGATCGTGCCGATCGGGGAGTGGGTGCTGCGGGCGGCATGCGATCAAATCAGAACGTGGCAGAAAGCAGGCCTGGGTTCGATGCCCATTGCCGTCAATCTCTCGGCGGCACAATTTCGCCGCCGTGACATTGACCGGACCATCTCGGAGGCGCTTGATAGCGCGGGAATTGATCCTGCCCTGCTTGAACTGGAACTTACGGAAAGCACCTTGATGCAGGAAACCCACGAAATTGTCGAGTTGATGCGGCGCCTGAACAATATGGGGGTGCGGCTGGCGATCGACGATTTCGGGACCGGCTATTCGAGTCTGAGCTACCTGAAACGGTTTCGCATTGATCGTCTCAAGATTGACCAATCCTTTGTCCGCGACATCGTTACAGATCCCGATGACGCGGCGATTATCAACGTCATCATCGGTCTCGGACACAGCCTCAAGGTGGAAGTGGTTGCCGAAGGGGTCGAGACGTTCGAGCAGATGCGCCTGCTGCGCGAGCGCGGTTGCGACAGCATGCAGGGCTATTACTTCAGCAAGCCCATGCCGGCCGGCGAGCTTGAAAAGCTGCTGCGGGAAGGCAGACGGCTGGATCTTGCCGCTGCCGGACGGGAATCGAGCCCGAGCCGCCTGAAGACGGACGCCTCATAACTGGACGCCTGTGCGGGCTGCAGCGTGGCGCCGAAGGCGGCCGCACAGCAATTCGCGATTTCACTTCGTGCCTCAGATGGGTGCGGTGCGCGCCGCGGATTGGTGTCCCGGTTCGCGAAATTTGCGTCAAATACCATGGGGGGGTATAGTATGCGCATGGAGCACCCCGGTCATGACAGGCAACTGCCACGCCTCAGACGGATTCACGGCCAGATGGCCGGCATTGTCCGGATGGTTGAGGAACAGCGCTATTGCGGAGATATCCTGACTCAATTGCGCGCCGTCCAGGCGGCCTTGAGTGCCGTGCAGCAGGAGATTCTGAAGAGTCACGTTGAACATTGCGTCGCAGGTGCGATCGAAAGCGGCGACCAGAGCGAACGTCAGGCCAAGCTTTCCGAACTTTACAGCATACTTCAGCGCTTCGGCGCCTGACGGTATAGCCGTCTGCTCCCGGTCCGGCCTGGAGCCGCACTTTTTCGCATTCAGTCACTCGCAATCCGGGCGGTTTCCCGTGATGCTCATTTGAGGAGGAGCGCATGCATAGCTCAAGGGCAAGCGCCATCCAAACGGACCCAGTTTGTGGGATGCAGGTGGACCCCGCGACAGCGCGAGCGCAGGCGAGTCATCTTGGTGTGACCTATTACTTTTGCTGCTCAGGCTGCCGGGACATGTTTGTCGCGGCGCCAGAGCAGTATCTGCAGCCGCAGCGGAAACACGCTCATCACCATCGTCCGCCGATGACGTTACCTGTTGGGGCAACCGCGGGCCAGCAATGGACCTGTCCCATGCATCCCGAAGTGGTCCAGGATCATCCCGGTGCCTGCCCGAAATGTGGCATGGCGCTTGAGCCGATGCGGCCGGCAGTCGCCGAACAGACCGATCCCGAACTGCAGGCCATGATCCGCCGCCTGTGGACGGGCCTGATCCTCTTCATTCCGCTGATGCTGATAGCGATGCGCGACTTGTTTTTGCAGCGGCTCCAGCATCTGTTGCCGCCCCGCGCGTGGAACTGGACCGAATTTGCACTCGCATTCCCAGCAGTCTGGTGGGCAGGTTGGCCGTTTTTTGTGCGCGCCATCCAGTCGTTGCGGCATCGCAGCCTCAACATGTACACGCTGATCGGACTTGGGGTGGTCGCTTCGTTTACGTACAGCACAGCCGTAATTCTTTTTCCCGGACTGCTACCCGCAACCTTCCGCAATCCAGATGGCAGCATACCGGTTTATTTCGAAGCGTCTGCCGGCATCGTGGTGCTGGTATTGCTGGGCGAAGTCCTGCAACTCCGTGCACGACATTCCACGTCCACCGCGATTCGCTCCCTGCTGGATCTGTCACCGCCTGTGGCACTCCTTATCAATTCAAACGACCGGGAAGAGGAAATACCGCTTGCCGACGTGCACGAAGGCGACCGTCTGCGCGTGCGACCCGGTGGCAAGATTCCGGTAGACGGCATCGTCCTGGATGGCCGCAGTCAGGTGGATGAATCCATGCTGACCGGCGAATCCATGCCCGTAGAGAAAACCACGGGGGACAAGGTCACGGGGGGAACGCTCAACGGGACAGGCAGCTTTGTCATGCGGGCAGAGAAGGTAGGCGAAGCAACCTTGCTCGCCCGCATCGTCGCACAAGTCGCGGAGGCGCAACGTACCCGTGCACCGATTCAGTCGCTCGCAGACCGGGTGTCTGCGTGGTTTGTGCCGGCTGTGGTGCTGGTTTCCGTTGCCACATTTGTGCTGTGGTATTTGGTGGGTCCCGCTCCGCAGTTCGCACATGCTCTGGTTAATGCTGTTGCAGTGCTGATCATTGCCTGTCCATGTGCTTTGGGATTGGCAACTCCGATGTCCATGGTCGTTGCAATGGGTCGTGGCGCGCAATCCGGTGTGCTGTTTCGTGACGCAGCGGCGCTGGAGCAGTTGTGCCGCGTCAGAACGCTGCTGATCGATAAAACCGGCACGCTCACCGAGGGCAAACCCCGGGTAGTCGCAGTGGTATCCGCGGGGGCGGTTCCGGAAGACCGGCTGCTCGCGTTCGCAGCCGCACTGGAATCGGCCAGCGAGCATCCGCTTGCCGCGGCCGTAGTTTCGGCCGCACGTGAGAGGCGGATTGATATTACGCATGTGGAACAGTTCCAATCCATGACTGGTCAGGGCATTGCCGGAACGGTAGCCGGTCAGCAAATTGCCATCGGCAACGAGCGGCTCGCCGCCGCGCTCAACGTGGATATTTCAGGGCTGCAACAGAAAGCGCAACAGCAGCGGGAGCAGGGCGCTACGGTGATGTATTTGTTTGCTGATCGACAAGCCGCAGGGTTTATCGCCGTTTCTGATCCGGTGAGAACGACTTCGCAACGCGCCGTCACGGAGCTCAGGCAGCTTGGGCTCAGGGTGATCATGCTGACCGGTGATAATGAAGTCACGGCGCGTGCGGTCGCAAGAACACTCGGTCTGGATGATGTGGTGGCCGGCGTCTCGCCGCAAGGAAAACTGGAGACGGTCGAGCGGTTCCGGACGTCCGGCCAACTCGTGGCGATGACCGGAGATGGTATCAACGACGCACCTGCACTGGCGGCGGCGGACGTCGGTATAGCGATGGGAACCGGAACCGATGTTGCCATGGAAACCGCCGCAGTGACGCTCGTCAAGGGGGATTTGCAGGCGCTGCTGCGGGCACGCCTGCTGTCAACTGCCACAGTCAGAAACATCCATCAAAATCTGTTTTTTGCTTTCATTTATAACAGTATCGGCGTACCGCTGGCGGCGGGTATCCTGTATCCGGTATTCGGACTGTTGCTTTCTCCGATGCTCGCTGCAGCGGCCATGTCGTTCAGTTCGGTTTCCGTCGTTGGCAATGCGCTGCGATTACGTCGCGCGAAGTTGTAGTTCGCAGCTTCATGTAACAGAGCCGGCGCATGTGATTGTGAGAATCGGCCGCCCGCGGTACAGGCGGCCATTGGCAAATTGAAGGCCCCGGTGGGGCAAAGGAGGCTGCATGCATAAGATTCCCGAACGGCAACTTGGTCAGCTGGGGCTCAAAGTTTCAATTCTTGGCCTGGGCTGCATGGGAATGTCGGACTTTTACAAAGGCGGTAGCGAGACTGAGTCCATTGCCACAATTCACCGCGCAATCGACTTGGGCGTGACGTTTTTCGATACTGCAGATATGTACGGCCCATTTACCAACGAAGTGCTCGTCGGCAAGGCGCTCAAGGACAAACGGGAATCGGTAGTGTTGGCGACGAAATTCGGCAACCAGCGCAGTCCGGATGGAAAGTTTCTCGGCATCAACGGACGTCCCGAGTACGTGCGCAAGTGCTGCGATGCATCGCTCAAGCGGCTTGGCGTTGACCACATTGATCTTTATTATCAGCATCGCGTCGATACCAGTGTACCGATTGAAGAGACGGTCGGCGCCATGGCGGAACTGGTGCATGCGGGAAAAGTTCGTTATCTCGGCCTTTCCGAGGCCGCGCCGGCGACGATCCGCAGGGCGCACAAGGTGCACCCGATTTCCGCGTTGCAGACGGAATATTCCCTGTGGACGCGCGATCCGGAAGACGAGGTGTTGCCAACGGTGCGTGAGCTCGGCATCGGTTTTGTGGCCTACAGTCCGCTGGGGCGCGGATTTCTGACAGGCGCCTTCAAACGGTTTGAAGATATCCCGGAAGGCGACTACCGGCGAGTCTCGCCGCGGTTCCAGGGTGATAATTTCGTCAGGAACCTGGATCTGGTGAAGCGCGTCGAAGATATTGCGCGTAAAAAGGATGTTACCCCGTCACAAATTGCGCTGGCCTGGCTGTTGCACAAGAGTGAAGACATTGTGCCGATTCCGGGTACCAAGCATCGCAACTATCTGGAAGAGAATATTGCGGCCGTCACGATCAGGCTGAGCGAGGCGGAAATCAGCGCAGTCGAAGAAGCAGCTCCTAAAGGTGTGGCCGCGGGTGCGCGCTACGCGGACATGGGAACGGTCAATCGGTGAACACAGATCAAAACAGGTCATTCCCTATGGAACAGTTAACCTTCATTACCGGAAACAAGACCTATTCATCCTGGTCGCTGCGGCCCTGGCTCGCGCTGCGCAAAACGGGGCGGCCGTTCCGCGAAATGGTCGTGCCGCTCTATACGCCGGGTTACAAGGATCTGTTGCTCAAACACTCTCCCGCCGGCAAGGTCCCGGTGCTGCGACACGGAGAGCGGGTCATCTGGGATTCGCTGGCGATCTGTGAATATCTTGCCGAGCAATTTCCGCAGGCCGGATTGTGGCCGCAGGATGGCAATGCCCGGGCAGTGGCGCGCTCGATCAGCGCGGAAATGCATTCGGGTTTTGCGGCAATCCGCCAGGCCATGCCATTCAATTGCCGCGCAGTCGGCAGGAAACCCGCGACGTCTTCCGCCGAGTTGCGTGCGGAACTGGATCGGGTGCAGGAGATCTGGCGCGATGCACGAGTCCGCTTTGGTGAAGGCGGCCCCTGGTTGTTCGGGCAATTCTGCATCGCCGACGCCATGTTTGCGCCTGTGGCGTTGCGATTTGTGACCTACGGGCAGCAGCTGGATGAGGACGCCCAGGTCTATGTGAATACCGTGCGGACCTATTCACCGGTTCGGGAGTGGATAGCGGCCGCGGAACAGGAAGTGGAAGTGATTGAGAGCAGCGAAGTTGGCCAAGTCGGTGCGCGATGAACGCACTTACCGGCGTTGAAGGCATGTTGACCCATGACGAATACCAGTTGCTTGCGGCAGTTCCCTTGCAGGCGGCGGCAGAGGTGGCGGCACAACGCGGCGATCCGCAACTGTTCAATGACATGGCTGCGATGTTGGCTCTGCTGGCGATGGTTACCACACTGACGCATGCCTATCTGAACCGGCAACCCGTATTTCGCGAACGGTCCCCGGTTTCAGTTCTGGAAGCGGTTCCTATCGCGGTATGTGCGCTGGTGTTCTCCGAGTCGAATCTGGAGCCGCGGGAGGTGCAAACCTGCCTCAGGTCGCTTTCGTCCGCTTATTTCCAGCTGCTGAGGGAGGGGACGCTGGGTCCCCAAGACGCCTATGTCGAAAAGGCCTTCGAAATGCTGTTGGCCGGTGACCGGGTTCAGGCGCTGCAGGGTCTGAAGCGGGGAGCAGTAGCGATGGCGCATGCCGTGGATGCCTGGGAGGCCGGCCGGAGAGAGTTGGACTGATCCATCCTGGTGTGGCGCACCCTCTGCAACTTGAATTGGCGCGGTTCCTGTATATAATCACAGATACTGTATGAGGATACAGGCATTTGTGAGGCACGTTCATGTCTGAACTTACTCCGCGCCAGCAAGAAATTCTTGAGCTTATTCAAGACGTTATTGACGACACGGGCCTTCCCCCCACGCGCGCCGAAATTGCCAGAGAGCTTGGCTTCAAATCGGCAAATGCCGCCGAAGAACACCTGCGCGCGCTGGCGCGAAAGGGTATGATTAACCTACTGCCCGGCGCTGCCCGGGGTATCCGTCTAACCGATCCTCCCGGTCTCCCGGTAGTCGGCCGGGTAGCGGCGGGCAGTCCTATCCTGGCGCAGGAGCACATTGAAGCCCGCTACCGGGTGGACCCTGCGCTTTTTCATCCCAAACCTCACTATCTGCTGCGCGTGCGCGGCATGAGCATGAAGGACGCCGGAATTCTGGATGGCGACCTGCTTGCCGTGCATCGTTCACCGGACGTACGGAATGGTCAGATTGTCGTAGCGCGCATAGGCGATGAAGTCACGGTGAAGCGCTACCGGCAGAAAGGAGGGGAAGTCTGGTTGATACCCGAGAATGCCGAATTTCAGCCTATTGTGGTCACTGCAAGCGATCCGGCATTGATGCTGGAGGGGGTGGTAGTGGGGGTGATCAGGGGCGGAATAGCGGTGAGCCACTAGGCGCCTTCCGATCTTCTAACTGACGGAATATGACAAAAAAAGACGCGGAGGGTCACTCCGCGTCTTTATAGATAGCAGGCTGAAAGCCGAAAGAATTACTTCTTCCCGCCGGCCTTGCTGTCGGTCTTCTTGGCTTCTTTCTTCATCTTTTTGTGATGCCACTTCTTGTGCATGGCCTTCTTATGTTCGACCTTCTTGTGTTCCACCTTCTTGGTTTCTTTCTTGGCCGGTGCAGCAGCCGGGGCAGCCGGCTGAGCAGCCGCAGCCGGGGCTGCGGGTGCAGTGCCCTGGGCCGAGGCAATGCCGGCAACAGCCAGGAGCGAACCAGCAACGAGACCAACCAGTAACTGACGCTTCATTTTGAGTACTCCGTAATGACAAGTTGAGTTTTGCAAAACCGCCGCACGTTCGGCCAAGCCGAAAGTTCAGACACCTCCGGCCCGACCGGGTAGCGGCACTACATAAAACAGACGTCTTGTTGGCCTTCCATGGGCACGATTCAGACATGTCCTTTCCGCCTCCGTAACGTACCATGGCTCGCGGGGTTGACGGCTCGCCGCACTGATTTTTCTTCCGGAGTGCCAACCGCGGGTCTGGAACGGTCCGATACGTTGGGCCAGGGGGTGGGGGCTGGCATAATGATCCGATGGTCAGGAAAGTCCCCGTTACTCAGCTTGCTGTCGGCATGTACGTCCAGGCATTGGATCGACCCTGGCTGGAGAGTCCGTTCATGTTCCAGGGGTTCTTTATCGATTCGATGGAGCAGGTTGCCACCCTGCGACAGTACTGCCAGTACGTGTTTGTGGACGATGAGAAGGCTGCAGGCTCACGGGCAAACGAAGTCCGCGGTGATATCCATATCCACGCAGATGCAGACGAACGCACCTCTCCCCCTTCTGATACCACGTGGCGAAATCGCCGGACATTCCGGCAGGATTTGCGGCGTCTGCTGGGTAGCCGGGAGCGGCTCCACAACTACTTCGTCAAGGCGTTTCAGGATGTACGTTTTGGCCGCAGCCTGGATACCCGTGAGCTACGTATCCTGGTTGAGGACATGGTGGAGCACGTGTCAGCGAGTCCGGCCACGGCACTGTGGCTCACCAACCTGCAGAGTAAACACGAATTTACCGCCAATCACTGTCTTAATACCTGCGTGTTCAGCATCGCGTTTGCTGCTCATCTGGGTCGCGGAAAGGATTCCCTCGCGGACCTGGCATTTGGTGCATTGCTTCACGATGTCGGCAAGATGCGCACGCCCTTGTCGATTCTGGATAAACCGGGGGTGTTGACGGAAGACGAATTCGACATCATGAAGAAACACCCAATTGACGGCTACAACATTCTGCGTAAACACAAAGACGTGCCGGTTGCGGCACTGGAAATCGTGCAACTGCATCATGAGCGGATCGGCGGTCACGGCTATCCGATGGGTCTCAAAGGCAATGAAATTCCGGAGCACGTCCGCATCGTTGCGATTGCCGATGTCTATGACGACATTACCAGCAGTCGTATCTATCACGAAGGCGTGCCGGGGCATGCCGGCCTGAACATGATGTTTCACTGGGCCCCGCGGGAATTTGGCGAAGACTTGATGCAGGAATTTATCCGCTGCGTCGGCATATACC
>DASSOA010000084.1:0-12882 GCA_035701115.1 Gammaproteobacteria bacterium | reverse complement strand
GACTGGATGAATCTGCAACTCATGCACCAGACCCAGGCCCAGCCAACCGGAATTCCGCCGGCCTACCCCTATAAGGAAACCTACCGTCCGCTGAACCGGGACCGGTACAGTTGCCGCCTGATCCAAGAAGGCGGCCAGGATTACGTGCTCTGCGACGAGGACGACAATGCCCCGGACGCGCAGCACTGAACCCGCCCCCACCATTTATCAACGTATTTATGCCGAAGTCCGCCGCATTCCACGCGGCCGGGTGAGTACCTATGGCGGCATCGCCCGCCGGATCGGGGGGTGTACCGCGCGCCAGGTAGGGTATGCCATGGCGGCGCTCCCGCCCGGCTCCCGGGTCCCCTGGCATCGGGTCATCAATCACAAGGGCGAAATCAGCATTCGCGATGGGGCCGACCGCCAGCGGCGGCGGCTCGAAGCGGAGGGCATCCGGTTCAACCTGCGGGGGCGGGTTGACCTCTCCAATGTCGGCTGGCCAGCCTGAATCAGGCGATTCGGCCTTTTCCAGGCTTAGGCCATTGCATTGCTATTGTGAACTTAATAATATTACCGAGGTCGTACTAATCAAGAGCCACCCAGCCGGAGCCTGAGATGACAGACGCGGACGCCCATCTGCGGAAGTTTCAGAAAGAACTGAACGCCGGCATCGTGGCGCTGGTGCTGCTGGCCACGCTCGCCGGGGCCAGCGAACCGCTCTATGGCTACCAGATTGCCAAGCAGCTGGAACAGGGCGAATCGGATGCCGGCATCATGAAACAGGGCACGCTGTATCCGGTACTGCGCTCGCTGTCCGCCAGCGGGCTGCTCGACAGTCACGTGGAGCCCTCTGTTTCGGGCCCGCCACGCCGGTACTACTCCATCACTCCCGCAGGACGCCAGGTGCTGAATGAATGGCGGCTTGCCTGGGAAACCACCCGCGATTTCGTTGATTCCATTCTGAAAGGAACCTCGCCATGAACAACACCGTGCCCCGTAGCGTTAAGGAATATCTGGATCAGCTGCGTGATGCGCTCTCGGGCGCCGATCCGGCCCTTATACAGGACGCCCTTTACGACGCCGAGGAGTATCTGCGCGGCGAACTCGCCGAGCACCCGGACAAGACAGAGGAACAGGTGCTGGCCGCCATCGCCACCAGCTACGGCGCCCCCGAGGAAGTTGCAGAAGCGTATCGCACCACCGAAGCCAAGGTGCAGGCTGCCTTGCGGACGCCACGCCCGGAGCGGCGCCGTTCCGCGATCGGGCGGTTTTTCGGCGTACTCGCGGATCCGCGCGCCTACACATCCCTGTTCTACATCGTGCTCATGATGTTCACCGGCGTGTTCTATTTCACCTGGGTGGTCGCCGGCACCGCATTGTCGTTCGGGCTCATGCCGCTGATCATCGGCGTGCCGTTCTTTCTGCTGTTTCTGGGCAGCGTGCGCATGCTGTCGCTGGTCGAAGGCCGCATCGTGGAAACGTTCCTCGGCATCCGCATGCCGCGCCGCCCACCGCATCCGGGGGCGCGGGTGCCGTTGCTCACACACGTGAAGGAACTGCTCGTTGATGGCCGCACCTGGTCAACCATGCTCTACATGCTGATGCAGCTGTTCCTGGGCATTATCTACTCGACCTTTACGATTGCATGGCTGGTCATTTCGCTGGCGCTGATTCTTGCGCCGCTGGAGATGCTGATCGGTGGGCACGTACTGGTTTGGGGCTTGTATGTCACCCTGCCGTTTACCCCGATCATGGTCGGATTAGGTTTGTTGCTGTTGATCAGCCTGATGCATCTCGTCAAGGGCATTGGCTATTTGCAGGGCAATCTTGCCAAACACTTGCTGGTGCATGTCGACGGTCAGGTTGGTTGATCTCCATGTCTTGCGGAGTCCAGCTAAGGGTGGCAATCTTTCGAGTGCCCACCTGTCCAGACGGAACTGCAACATGGAGTCACCTGACGCAGAAGCCATGAACGGCTTTGCCGGTTATGCCGCGGCGGCCAGCCCCCGCGATGAACTGTGGAACACACTCACCCATTTTGTCGGACTGCTGCTCGTTATCGGCGCCACACCGGTCCTGATAACCGTCGCATCGTTGTACGGCAATGTGCGCGAGATCGTCACGTTCAGCATCTACAGCGCCAGTCTGATAGCCACCTACCTCATTTCAACGATCTATCACTATGCAAAGCCCGGACAGCTGAAACATATCCTGCGCCATGCAGATCACATCTCCATCTACCTGCTGATTGCCGGGACCTATACGCCGTTTCTGATTGTGGGATTGCGCGGCGTCTGGGGCTGGAGTCTGTTTGGAATTCTGTGGTCGCTTGCTGCGCTCGGAACCCTGGTGAAAATCCGGTTCGGCTATCGTTACGATGGACTCTCGACAATTGCCTATGTGCTGATGGGCTGGATCGGTTTGGTTGATTTCGTGCCGTTGGCACACAGCCTGCCGCTGGCATCAACCGCGCTGGTGCTGGCCGGCGGAATTTCATATACCGTCGGCGCGGTGTTCTACCTGTGGGACAAGCTGCCGCTCAATCACACAGTCTGGCACCTGTTCTGTCTGGCAGGCAGCGTTCTGCAGTTTATTGCGGTGTTTTTGTTGCTCGGACTTTGATGCCCGCTTCATCCCGCTGCGCGCATCGCCCGCGCACTGTGCGGTGCCCGCCCGGCGCCGCAGGTCAGGCCAAGCAACAATGCCCGTCGGTCGGAAACCTTGCCAACGCGCACACAGCGGCCCTCGACGATCCGCACCGAACATTCATCAGGGCCGGAATCCTGTTGCGCGTGCTTCAACAGCAGGTCGGCAACGAACGGTGCATCGTTTGCATCCGCATAGCGCCTGACTGTCACACTGTAGTGATAGCCAGCGTCATACACCGTCACCTCGATGCGATGCACCGGATCAATCCGGCCGGCGTGTTCAAATACCGCGGCACTGTTTGTGTATTCGCTTTTTTCGAGCCACAGACAGAGTTCCAATTCCTGAATCTGAATGCGGTGCCGGGCGCGCATGAAGTGTTCCCACAATGTGAACTGCTCGAGCTCGACATAGCGGACGCTGCCATGCTCGGCCGCCTCTCGCATCCGGCACCGCAATAGTCGCGGATGACCGGCACCGGTGCCTTCGCTGGGTGTTTCGTTCCTGTCCATCGCTACTCCCTGGATTCCAGTCGGCTGTCCATCGCCCGTGGACGATCGGCCCCGGTCCGGCCGTACGGCAGGTTTGGTCCAACAATCCCACACTCGAGTATAGGAAGCGGAGAATCGCGGCGTTATGGGAAAAATGGCTCACACCATGTAGGGAATGCCCTACATGCAGCGGGTTATTCAAAGGAGAATTTTTATGGTGCCGACGCGCAGATTCGAACTGCGGGTGAGGACGGTGTCTTTACGCGAACACCGTTCGCGTCCGTCCGAACGCCTCGACAGGGGGGAGCAGCACCGCTGCGACCCGGCAGGCAGGAGCCTGCCCTGGACTGCAAGCGAAGCACGATGCGCAGCGCAGCAGTCGAGGCTGGTCAGCTCACCAAGGATGGCTCCGTGCAGTTTTGTGAAGTGGGATGGTGCCGACGCGCAGATTCGAACTGCGGGTGAGGACGGTGCCTTTACGCGAACACTGTTCGCGTCCGTCCGAACGCCTCGACAGGGAAGTCGAGGCTGGTCAGCTCACCAAGGATGGCTCCGTGCAGTCTTGTGAAGTGGGATGGTGCCGACGCGCAGATTCGAACTGCGGACCTACTGATTACGAATCAGTTGCTCTACCAACTGAGCTACGTCGGCTCGAAAAACTGTTGCCTATGCCATCCGTGGCGACACGCTGCGGCCCGTTTGAATCCCAGCCCGAACTTCCTGTTCGGGCGTTCAGCCGGAATGAAAGTCCACCGGACTTTCATTCAAATCGCCGGCTTCACCCAACTGAGCTACGTCGGCCCTTAAAGAGAGCCCGGAACGGTGATTTCGGGGCGGGCAGTATAACGGATGGATCAAGGCCGGCAAACTGCCGAAGACACGGGATTATGGCTTTTGTCGGACCCGTACAATGACCTCGATGCCGTCCTCGCAAGTACCCGGCGGCATGTCCGGTAGCTGGGCAAAGCGCACGGCGTCGGGCGCGATATCGGTGAGTTCGCCGGTGTCGGCATTGTAGAAATGGTGATGGCTGCCGGTCGTCGAGTCGTAAAAGACCCGCGTCGGGTCCACGATCACTTCCCGCACCAGACCTTTTTCTGAAAACAGTTTCAGCGTGTTGTAAACGGTCGCCTTGGAAACCCGGGCCCCGGCGCCCTTGGCGGCAGTCAGAATCTGCTCTGCTGACAAATGCTGGGGCTCGCGAAACATGACCTCGGCGATCTGGAGCCGCTGGGCGGTCGGGGTCACGCCGTGTGCCTGCAAACGCGCTGCGAGCACGCTGCGGGACAGCAGTTGTTCATGCGAATCAGACACTTGGACATTCACAGCAGCAAAAGGACCAATCGAAGTATATGCGCATAAATTGCGCACTGTCCACGGTGCGAGTCACAAACGGTACGGCGTGGGATCGAGGCTGGGGGTACGGCCCAGCACCAGGTCGGCCGACAGGCGTGCCGCCGCGGGCGCCTGGGTGATGCCGTTGGTGAAATGGCCGGTGTTGAAGTGCAGCCCCGGCAACGCCGGACACGGACCGATATATGGGATGTTCCGCGGCGATCCGGGGCGCAGACCGGACCACTGGCGTTGCGGGCGGGCACCCTTGAGCAACGGCAGCAGATCCCATGCGGCATGGGTCAGCTCTTCGAGGGCGGCCGACGTGACGCCCTTGTCGAAACCGGCATTTTCACGCGTACTGCCGACCAGAATCTGGCCGGAGCGGCGCGCAAGCAGATAGTGGTGACCTTCACAAAGAATCCGGCTCAACAATCCGGGAGGGCCTTCAAACTGGACGATCTGGCCACGCACCGGATCAACCGGCAACTCGATGCCGACCACCGCAGTCAACTCACGGCTCCAGGCGCCGCAGCACAGCACCACATGGTCAGCATAGTAATCGCCGGTTGCGGTGCGGATACCGACGACCTTGCTGCCCGCTTTCAGCAGGCTGGTGACCGGCATATGCTCGCGCAGCGGAATGCCCTCGTTCAGCACCGTCTCGCGTAAGGCGCGCATCAGCCTGGAAATGTTGATCTGGGCGATGCCCGGCACAAATACCGCGGGACGTGCACCACCGGCGAGCGCGGGCTCCTGGCGACGCACGGCGTCCGCGCTCAGCATGTCCACCGCAGTGCCATTGGACGCAGCCCATTTGCGGGCCGCCGCTTCCTCTTCAGGCGCGAAGCACAGCAGACCGCTTGCAGTCCATTCAGGGTCAATGCCGCTGGCGCGGCGCAGGTCGTCGGCCAGTACCGGATAGTAATCCTGGCTCCAGCGCGTCAAGGCAGCTGTCGGCGCCGACGCCTGCCAGGGATAGATTGGCGACAGCACGCCCGCGGCTGAACGCGAGGCCTCGCGTCCCGCCTGCCCGCGCTCGACAAGGAGCACTGTCAGACCGGCGCGCGCCAACTCGCGTGCAGTCAGCATACCCATGATGCCCGCACCGACCACGATGACATCCGAATGTCTGCTCATTTACCTTGATTCCCGCCTGCAGTTTTTATTACTCTTTGCCCCTGCCCTGCACAGTATAGAGCGGGAAACCGCCAAGAACACCAACAGACAGGGCATTCGGGGAGGGAAACCATGCACAGGGAGCGTGGCGTCACGCTGTTGGAACTGCTTGTTGCCGTCGCGGTCGCCGCAATCCTGGCTACCGTCGCAATCCCGGATTTGACCAGCATGATCCGCCACAATCGGGCGGTTACGTCGGTCAATTCGCTGCTTCACGCGCTGGTTCTGGCCCGTTACACCGCCATTGAACGCAATCGCTATGTGACGGTCTGCCGCAGCAGTGACGGCCAGCGCTGCACGGACGACGCCGACTGGGAAGACGGCTGGATGATCTTCGTGAATCTGGATCAGGATTATCCCGCGCAAGTTGATCCCGGAGAGCCGGTGCTGCATGTGCACGGTCCGCTGGCAAGCGGCGCGCACATTATCAGCAACCGCATCGCCTTCACGTTCCGCCCACGCGGCATCCGCAGCACCAATGGCACACTGCTCTACTGCTCAAGCGACGCATCAAATGACCGCGCCCTGATCATCAACGTGGTGGGACGCATCCGGCTCGAAGCCACGCACGCGTTAAGCAATGGAATGGATTGCTCCGACCCGTAAGCAGGTGAGCTAACCCTGCGACGGATTCTTGCGCAGCTCCTTGGGCAGCGCAAATACGACATGTTCGGGGATGCCGTCGGACTCAACCGAGCGCGTTCCGCCCCATTCCCTGAGACGCTCCACCACCTGCTGCACGAGCACTTCCGGCGCCGATGCACCGGCCGTGACACCCACCGCTTCGATCCCGTTCAGCCATTCCTGACGGATGTCTTCAGGGCCGTCAATGAGATACGCATGCGAGCCCTCATGCTCGGCGATTTCGCGCAAGCGGTTGGAATTGGAACTGTTGCGCGATCCCACCACGAGCATCACGTCGCAGCGGTGCGCGAGCCGCTTGACTGCGTCCTGGCGGTTCTGCGTGGCATAGCAGATATCATCCTTGCGTGGGCCATGCACCGAAGGAAATCGTTCGCGTAATGCATTGATGATGCGTGCCGTGTCGTCCATGGATAGCGTGGTCTGGGTAACGAACGCAACACGCCGCGGATCCCTGACTTCAAGTGAAGCAACGTCTTCGGGCGTCTGAACCAGGTGAATGGCGCCACCATGACTCGCGTCGAACTGCCCCATGGTGCCTTCGACTTCGGGGTGGCCTTCGTGACCGATCAGGATCACATCCAGTGCATCGCGCGCATAGCGGCTCACTTCCATGTGCACCTTGGTCACCAGCGGACAGGTCGCATCGAACACGCGCAGGCCGCGACGCTCGGCGTCAGACCGCACGGCTTTCGAAACACCGTGGGCGCTGAAAATCACGATCGCGCCGTCCGGCACTTCGTTCAGCTCATCCACGAACACGGCACCCAGATTGCGCAACCGGTTCACCACGTAACGGTTGTGAACGACTTCATGCCGCACATAAATCGGCGCGCCGAACAATTCCAGCGCCCGCTCCACGATTTCAATCGCACGATCGACACCGGCACAGAAACCCCGCGGGTTGGCAAGCAATATTTCCATGAAGCTATTTTATCTCTTCATCGCGAAGGGTGTCGGGCCGCCGGCGAAACAACCCGTCCAGCACCAGGATCACCGCGCCGACGGTAATCGCGGAGTCTGCGACATTAAACGCAGGGTAATACCACTGCTGGTAATGCACCTGGATAAAATCTATCACGTAGCCGTGCCAAATCCGGTCAATGACGTTACCGATTGCGCCGCCTGCGACCAGCGCCAACCCACCGGGTATCCAGCGATCCTGCCGGGATGAAAGGCGCGTCATCCAGATCACGATACCGGCCGTGATCGCCAGCGCCAGCACGATAAAGAACCAGCGTTGCCAACCTGGCTGATTGGCAAGCAGGCTGAATGCGGCGCCGGTGTTGTGCAGGAGCACGATATTGAATATCGGCAACACCCTGATGGACTCGAAAGGGCGCAGGTGTGCTGCAATTGCGGCTTTGCTGACCTGGTCTGCAATCACAACGCACAGCGAGAGCCACAACCAGCGCAATTCGCCGTAACGCGGAGCCGGCGTGTTCATGCGAAGTGCCTCATTTCGCCGTTACCGGCAATGTTTTCCACACACCGTGCACACAGCGTGGGGTGCGCAGCATCCTTGCCGATGTCTTCGCGATGATGCCAGCAGCGTTCGCATTTCTGCCACTGGCTGGGTTTCACGGAGATCCACAGTCCTGCGGGGTCAGCTGCAGCAATGGCATTGGCGGGCCGCGCATCGGCTGCGTGCACCCGCGCATAGGATGTCAGCAGTGCGAAACGCAGCTCCTCGTCGGGCTTGCGCAACGTTGCCGCCAGATCAGGTTCGCAGTAAAGATCCACTTCCGCATCGAGCGACGAACCGACCGCACCGGCCACGCGCAACTTCTCCAATTCCTTGCGCACGGCTTCGCGGACGGCAAGCGTGGTGTCCCACACATTCATATCGAGCCGGGCCGGCTTCGGTACCTCGTACCAGGCGGCGATAAACACTGACGCATCCCGCTGTCCCGGCAGCTGTTGCCAGACTTCTTCCGCGGTAAAACTCAGGATCGGAGCCAGCCAGCGCACCATCGCCTCGGCCACGTGATACATCGCGGTCTGGCAGGAACGCCGCGCGACACTGTCGGCGCGTGTGGTGTATTCGCGATCCTTGATGACATCCAGATAAAAACTGCTCAAATCCACGATGCAGAAGTTGTAGACCCTCTGATAGATCAGATGGAACTGGTAATTGTCATAGGCCTGCCGCACGTCGTCCTGCAGTTTTGCAGCCTTGGCGAGCAGCCACTGATCCAGCTCCAGCAACTTGTCCATCGGCAAACAATTCTTTGCCGGATCGAAATCATACAGATTCGCAAGCAGATAGCGCAGCGTGTTGCGCATCTTGCGGTACGCTTCAGCCGTATGCTTCAGGATATTGTCCGATACCGACAGTTCGCCGCTGTAATCCGTCGCCGCGACCCATAGCCGCAGCACATCGGCACCCAAAGACCCAATGACTTTCTGCGGTATCACCACATTGCCGATCGACTTCGACATCTTGCGGCCCTGCTCGTCCACGGTGAAGCCGTGCGTGAGCACGCCTTTGTACGGTGCCTTGCCGTGGATTGCCACCGACGTCAGCAGCGACGACTGAAACCAGCCGCGATGCTGGTCGGAACCTTCAAGATACAGATCCGCCTTGTCGTGATCGCCGATCCCGAGCCGTTTTTCGCCCACGCAGTAATGCACCACGCCGGAATCGAACCAGACGTCCAGAATATCCTTCACCTTCTCGTAGTCGGCGGAATCCTTGCCAAGCAGCTCCGCCGCGTCCAGATCGAACCACGCGTCAATGCCGTCTTTCTCGACACGTTGCGCGACAGCTTCCAGCAACTCGGCAGTGCGCGGATGCAGTTCGCCGGTATGCCGGTGAACAAACAGCGCGATCGGCACGCCCCAGGTGCGCTGGCGCGAAATACACCAGTCGGGACGGTTGGCAACCATGCCTTCGATGCGGCTTTCACCCCATGCGGGCGTGAAACGCACGCGCTTGATTTCGGCCAGCGCATCGCGCCGCAACGCGTTCTGTTCCATGCCGATGAACCATTGCGGCGTGGCACGGAAAATCACCGGTGATTTGTGCCGCCAGCAATGCGGATAGCTGTGCCGGTACGGTTCGTCGTGCAGCAGCATGCCGCGTTCGCGTAACACCTCGATGACGTGCGCGTTGGCCTTGAACACGAATTCGCCGGCGAACATCGGCGTGCCCGGAATGAACACACCATTGCTGTCCACCGGATTTTCCACTGGCAGGCCGTATTTCTGCCCAACCACGAAGTCTTCCTGACCATGGGCAGGCGCCGTATGCACCGCGCCGGTACCCGCATCGAGTGTCACATGATCGCCGAGAATCAGCGGCACGCTGCGCTCGTAGAATGGATGCTGCAGCTTGAGATTTTCAAGCTCCTCGCCTCTTGCATGCGCGACGATATCCTTGAACACCGCACCGGTCGTCTGCGCGATCTGCTCGCGCAGTTTGCCGGCAATCAACAGACGCCGGGGCTGCCCTTCGACTTCGAATTGTGCCAGCACGTATTCGAATTCCGGATGCAATGCCACCGCCTGGTTGGCCGGCAAGGTCCAGGGCGTCGTGGTCCAGATCAGCACCGAGACCGGCCCCTCGCCCGGCGTTTTCCCGGGTATGGCGTGCATCTTCGACAGAAACAGTTTTTCGTCCTGCACCGGAAACATGACGTAAATTGAAGGCGACGTCTTTTCTTCGTATTCAACCTCTGCCTCGGCCAGCGCCGAACCGCAGTCCATGCACCAGTGCACCGGCTTCAGACCTTTATATAGGTGTCCACGCCGGATCACTTCCGCCAGGGCGCGCAACTGATCGCCTTCGAACTGCGGCGCCATCGTGAGATAGGGACGGTCCCAGTCGCCCAGCACGCCCAGCCGCTTGAAATCCATGCGCTGGCCGTCCACCTGCTCCTGCGCATACGCGCGGCACGCCGCGCGAAACGCTTTGGCGTCAACCTTCTGACCGGCCTTACCGATTTTCTTTTCAACCTGCTGTTCGATCGGCAAACCGTGACAATCCCACCCGGGAATGTACGGTGCGTCGTATCCATCCAGCGTGCGCGACTTGACCACGATGTCCTTCAGCACCTTGTTGACGGCGTGACCGATATGAATGCTGCCGTTGGCATACGGCGGACCGTCCTGCAGCACGAAGCGCGGTTTTCCGGCACGCGCCTTGCGGATCTGCCCGTACACATCCTGCTCTTCCCAGCGCCTGAGAAACTCGGGCTCGCGCTGCGGCAGGTTGGCGCGCATCGGGAAATCGGTGCGCGGAAGGTTGAGGGTATCTTTGTAATCAGCCACGTTCGTTTTCCATCTTCACTGTCGAATTTTCACCCTGCTGCAGCCACCTGTGTGCCGCACTCACGTCTTTCTGAATCTGGGACTGCAATGCGTCGAGACTGTCAAAATGGGCGTCGTCACGCAAGCGGTGCAGCAGTTCCACCTGCAATCGCCGGCCGTATAATTCAGCGTCGAAATCGAACACAAATACTTCCAGCAACGCGTACGTACCGCCCACCGCGGGCCGGCTGCCGACATAGGCGACACCGGTGCGCGGTTTATCGTCTATCCCGCCAATCCTCGCCACGAAAATCCCGCGCACCGGTACCGTACGCCGGTGCAATGCGATGTTCGCGGTTGGAAAGCCGAGTTTACGCCCGAGCCGGGCACCGTATAGGACATGCCCGCCGAGCGCAAACGGCCGCCCGAGCATCGCCGCCGCCTGTTCCATATCGCCATCGGCCAATGCTTGCCGGATGCGGGTGCTGCTGATGCGCTCCCCGTCCGCCAGCAAGGTGCCGGTGTCCTGAACCTCGAATCCGTGGACGGCGCCCGCCTGCTGCAACAGCGTGAAATCGCCGCGCCGGCCTTGTCCGAAACGGAAATCGTCACCCACCACCAGATAGCGGACACCGAGACCGTTCACCAGAATGCGCTCGACAAACGTCTCCGGCGACATGTCCGCCAGATGCCGGTTGAAGCGCAGGCACACAATGCGCTCGACGCCATGTTCGGCCAACGTGCGGACTTTCTCGCTGAAGCGCATCAGTCGGGCCGGCGGCGATGCGGGCGCAAAAAACTCCTGCGGCGTCGGTTCAAATACGACCACGGTTGCAGGCACCTTCAGCGCGCGCGCCCGCCGTACGAGTTCGCGCAGCACGGTTTGATGTCCGCGGTGCACGCCATCGTAGTTGCCGATGCTGACCGCCGCGCCGCGCCGCCGGGACGCGAGGTTACTCAAGCCGCGCACAAGCTCCACGCCGCGAACCATGGTTGGCACCGGCTCAGGCATCGTTGCTGCGCAGGTGCTGGATCCGGAAACCGCTCAGGAACAGCACGCCGAAATAGATCAGCATGGCCAGCACGATCCAGAAGGCCAGCCAGCCGCCACGCTGCAGCGCATCGCGCGCAAACCAGCGATCGAGACGGTGCACGCCCCACCACAACACACCGCCCATTACCAGATTGGCGATCAGGACGCGCAGCAGCAGCGGGCGCCAGCCCGGTGCCGGGCGATACACGCCGTCGCGGCGCAGGCCGCGATACAGCAGACCGGCATTCAGGAACGCAGCCAGCGAAGTGGACAAGGCGAGTCCCGCATGCGGCGCCGTGAATCCGTACTTCGCCCACGGAATCGTAATCAGGACATTCAGCACGATATTGGCGACCACGGCGATAACACCGATACGCACCGGGGTACGGATGTCCTGACGCGCGTAAAACCCCGGCGCCAGCACTTTGACCAGGGTAAAACTCAGCAGTCCGAGTGAATACGTCATCAGCGCCGCGGCCGACATGCGCGTAGCAGTGGCGTCGAATGCGCCGTAATTGAACAAGGCTGCGAGAATCGGACCCGCCAGCAGCAGCAGACCGACTGCCGCCGGCATGACCATCACCGTCGTCAGGCGCAAGGCCCAATCCATGGTGGCGGAAAACCCGAGTTGCGATTTGGCCGCGAAGTGCTGTGACAGATGCGGCAGGATCACGGTACCGAGTGCAATGGAAAACACGCCCAGCGGAAATTCCATGATGCGGTCAGCGTAGTACAACCAGCTCACGCTGCCGGTCACCAGAAACGAGGCAATCAGGGTGTCCACCAGCATGTTGATCTGCGAGACCGACGAGCCGAACAGGGAGGGCAGCATCAGCCGCATGATGCGCGACACGGCTTCGTGTCCCTGCGCCAGGCGCGGGCGCGGCAGCAGGCGGATACGCTTCAGAAACGGCAACTGGAATGCAAGCTGCACCACGCCGGCAATGAAGACGCCCCACGCGAGCGCCATGCCGGGCCGGGACAGATGCGGCGCCAGCCAGATGACCGATGCGATCATCACTATGTTCAGCAGTACCGGCGTGAACGCCGGCACGCCGAATTTTCCGTACGTATTGAGAATGCCGCCCGCAAACGCCGTCAGCGAGATGAACATCAGGTACGGGAACGTCACCCGCAGCATCTGCACGGTGAGTTCGTACTTGGTGGCGTGCGTGCTGAACCCAGGGGCAAAGATCCAGACCACCACGGGCGCCGCGATCACGCCCACCAGCGTAACTCCGAACAGCACCAGACCGAAGGTGCCGGCGACGCGGTCGGTCAACTCCTGGACTTCCGGGTGCGTATGGGTGGTCTTGTATTCCGAGA
>DASSOA010000083.1:0-4197 GCA_035701115.1 Gammaproteobacteria bacterium | reverse complement strand
ATCTCGATGAATTCCAGAAGGTTCTGACGCAACTGCCGGATCGCGCCCATGCCGTGGTGCGCTATTTCGGTCTCGACAACAGCAGTCACAGCAATCTCGCAATCATCACCATTGACCGCCGCTGGTTTCCGGCCCAGCGCTGCTACCGCGACGATACGACCGGCGTGTGGCCGTGTACGACACTGCCGCCGCCGCCCGCGAGCACGGCAGCCAAACCGGCGAGTGTGACGTTCCCGCATTATGACGATCCACGGATGCGCACACTGGCGCCGTCACTGGTTTACATCAATTTCGACATGCCGTATCCGGTGGACGGCGTTGGCGAAACGCACTATGTGGGAACCGGCGTCATCGTGGACGCCCGGCGCGGACTGGTGATTACCGATCGCGACACGGTGCCGGTGGCGATGGGCGACGTACGTTTGACGTTTGCCGGCTCGCTGGAAATTCCGGCCAAGGTCCGTTACGTCAATCCGCTGCATGACCTCGTGATGCTGCAATACGATCCGAAACTGATCGGCAACACGCCGGTTGCCGCGGTCAAATTCAGCACACACCGTGCGCAGCCCGGCGACGTTACCTGGCTTACCGGTTTTCAGCCGGACGACACCCTGACCAGTCAGGAATCGCGCGTGGCATCGATTGATCCGGCCGTGTTTCCGCTGTCACGCACTTTCAGTTTTCGCGATACCAATCTCGAAGTGCTGAGTCTCGCCAATGCGCCGGCGGATGTAACGGGCGTATTGACGGATCGCGCGGGCCGCGTCACGGCGTTGTGGGCCGGCTTCGTGTATCAGGACGGCAAAGGCCAGAGTCACGAAATCCAGCGCGGCATTCCAGCCGACGTGGTGCGCGACACCATCCGCACCGTCGAAAGCGACGGACGCGAACCGCTGCGTACGCTGGATGTCGAGTTCTATCCGGTTGCCCTGTCGCAGGCGCGCAAGCTCGGCTTGCCTGACAACTGGATCGGCAAACTGGAAGCCGCTGAACCGGGGCGCCGTCAGGCGCTGGCGGTGGCACGCCTGACCGCCGGTACGCCGGCGCACAAACTGCTGCAGACCGGCGATCTGTTGCTGGCACTGGATGGCAAGCCGGCGGTGAGCTTCCGCGCCATCGAGCAGGGTAGCCAGCACGCCGATCTGAATCTGACGCTGTTCCGCGACAATCGCGTCATCACGCTCAAGGTGCCGACGGTGACCTTGAGCGGACGCGGCACGCAACGCATTCTGGTGTGGGCGGGCGCGATCCTGCAGAAACCGCAGCACAGTGCGGCGGCGCAGCGCGGTATCCCGCGCACCGGACTGCTGGTCGGTTATTACAACTATGGCTCGCCCGCGAGCCGTTACGGATTGTTGCCCGGCCTGCGCATCGTCTCAGTGAACGGTGAGCCGACGCCGGACGTGGACAGTTTCGTTGCGGCGACCGGCACGTTCAAGGATGGCCAGACTGTGCGGCTTGGTGTGACGAGTTGGGACGGACAGACGCAGGTGATCACGCTCAAACTCGATCTGCGTTACTGGCCGACCTACGAAGTCGTTCATACGGCGGACGGCTGGATCAGGAAAGCGGAATAGCCGAACAAAAAGGGGAGCGGCCGGCACGCCGCTCCCCGCCAGTCATTATCCCGTTGCTCAGTGTACGCGCAGGCTGATGTTGCCGCTCAGGGTGCGGGCATTGACCTGGGCATTGCCGCCGCCGCTCACGAAATGCAGTTCGGTACCCGGGCCGTATTCGCTGGTGCGCTGCGGTTTGGGTCCGAAGCTGTTGTCGATGTTGCCGCTGAAGCTGGAAATGTCGAAGCGTGCATCGGGCGTGGTCGGGAATGCCAGCGTCACGTTGCCGCTGGTGCTGTTGAAACTGTAGTTTCCGCCCTTGGTCAGTTCGGCGTTGAAGTCCACGTTGCCCGATGTCGAACTGAGGCGGGCACGCGTCAGACGGTTCTTGCCGAGCACGGTGACGGTTCCGCTGATGCTTTCCGCGCTCAGGTCCCCGTCCACCGCGCTGACTTTCACGTCGCTGCTGATTGCGTGTGCGTTGATATGCGCATTTGCCGCCGAGCCGTGCACGTCCACTTCGCCGCTGACCGATGAGGCGGTGATGTCGCTGTCGCTGGAGTCGAGTTTCACTTCGCCGCTGACACTCTTGAGCAGCGCGGTGCCGTTCAATGTGGACGCGGCGATGTCGGCGCTCACGGTGTTCACCGAAATGCGGCTGCTGCGCGGCACGTCAATCACCAGATCGGTTCCTTCGACATCGTGACCGGTGTGCTCAGGAAGCACCACACGGATTTCAATGCCGTCGGATTCGTTGCTGATGTCGAGCCGTTTGGTGCCGGCGCCGAGCGTGCCCGTAACGTGAATCTCGCTCTTGTCCCAGCCGCGGATCTTCACCGAGCCGGCGACGTTATCCACCCAGATGGAGCCGTCGGCTTTGGCGGGGCGGGTTTCATTGATGGCGCTGCCGGTATCGGCGGCGTAGGCGCTGCGTGCGGTGAGCGTCATCAGCGACAGCATCGCCACGCTGCCCATTAGCAGCACGAGTGTATAGGTCACGACAAGAAGTAGGCGTTTCATAACGTGTTCCTCACAGTGGTTTGAATCTGAGCCTGCTGCGCTTCATTCATGAGCTGGGCTTCCTGTTCATACAGATTGAACAACAGTGCCTGCAGGTTTACATCGTTGGGATATTTTTTGAGCGCTGCCTGGGTGCGGCGAATCGAGTCGTCGAGCAGACGCATGTTATTGAGCAGCGCCTGCTGTGCGCGCGGCGGCAGGTTGTGATTGCTGGCCAGCTGGGCTGCGAACAGGTTGCGCGGCGTGTCGTCGGCCGGACCTTGTGGAGCCGGAACCGTGATTGCATACATCGAATCGTCACTACGCGGCGCAGGGCCCGGGGCCGTGACCCGGAGAATCGACACCGCTATGACCGTGACGGCGGCGACCGCGCCGGCGTAGCTCCAGAGTGTGCGCGGCCAGCGCCGGCTGCGCTGCGTCGCAATGCGCGCGGCGATGCCCGGCCAAAGATCATGTTCAGGCTCGATGCTGCGCGGCAGCCGGCCGAGTGCCTTGTCCAGTTTTTCATCCGGCGTGGTGTTCATGATTCCAACCTCGCTTGCAACAGTTGCCGGGCGCGATGCACATGGGCCTTGCAGGTCCCGGTGGCGATGCCCGTCATTTCCGCGATCTCGTCATGGCTGTAGCCCTCGATCGCATGCAGCACAAATACCGCGCGTGCCGCCGGCGGCAGGGTCGCGATCAGGCGTTCCAAATCGAGCCCGGTGCCGGGCGCCTCGTCCGGTGCCGCGACTGCATTCATCAAATCCTCGTTGCCGGGCTGCACCAGCCGCAGGTGGCGGCGCTCCAGCCGCAGCCGCTGCAAGGCCATGTTGATGGCGATCCGCGTCAGCCAGGTGCCGAAGCTGCTGTCGCCGCGGAAACCGGCCAGGGCATCCCAGGCGCGCAAAAAGGCGTCCTGAGTGCATTCCTCCGCCGCGCCGCGGTCCGCCGTGATCCGCAGGCAGACGGCGTGAATCCGGCCCGCGTGCCGGCGGTACAGTTGCTCGAACGCAGTCAGATCGCCGTCCCGGGCACGCGCGACGCGGTCCTGGTCGTCGGTGTCCTGGCCGCGGATGTCCGATGGGTTCAGGGGCATGCTCGCAACGTCCATGTCCCTTCGATGCAGGTCGCGTGGCCGCGGTTTAGAGGAACCGGAAACATTTCGGACTAGCCCATCGCCTCGGCAAGCCGCGCCGGATCGGTCACCGGGAGGGAGCAGGCCGTGCCGCGGCACATATACGCGCAGATGTCCCCCTGCGGCGCGCAGTCCGCCAGAAGCCGGGTCAGTCCCGTCGCGTCCGCCGGGATGGCGAGCGTGACGCGGCGCGGATCGAATTTTTCCGCCAGCACACGCTGCCATGCCACCGGTGGGTCCGGCGTTCCGCGCAGGATCACCATCGCAGGTGGCGCGAGTGCATCTGTGAGTGCCAGCAGCATCGCGGCATGCGCGTCGGGAGAATGGAGCATGCCGGGCACCGCGGCCCTGATCGTCCGCTCTGCGGCGGCGAGGTAGCGCGGTTCCGCGGCAAGGTGGCCAAGCGTGAGCAGCGCGCGCGCGGCAACCGCGTTGCCGGCCGGCAGCGACTCGTCGGTAAACGTTTTGGAGCGGTGCAGCGGCGCGGTTTGGTCATTTGCGGTA
>DASSOA010000082.1:0-16285 GCA_035701115.1 Gammaproteobacteria bacterium | reverse complement strand
AGCGGGTTGCCTATATCCATCTGCACAATGCGCCGCAGGGATGCTTCTCGTGCCAGGTGAACAGGGCATAGTCCACGCAGTCGGCAGGCGACAGTTGCGCAGCGCGCCCGCTGATCTGGATCAATGCAAACACCGCGCGATGCGCTAAGCTGCCGGCGATGACGCAACCGGCGGCACCGTGCATGACCAGAATTCTGATTGCCTATTCGACCGTTGACGGGCACACGCGCACCATCTGCGAGGTGCTTGCAAATCACCTGAATGCAGCCGGAAATCGGACCACTGTGACCGGCATTCCTGATCTGGATGCGGCGGCGCTGGACTCATTCGACAAAGTCGTGGTGGGCGCGAGCATCCGGTACGGAAAATACCGTCCGGACCTGGAGGCGTTCGTTGTCAATTGCGCGGCGCAACTTAACCGCATGCCGAGTGCATTTTTCACCGTCAACCTGGTCGCGCGCAAACCTGGACGGGACACGCCGGAAACCAACCCGTATGTCGGCAGCATCCTGCGCAAGACCGCATGGAAGCCCAAGGCGGTTGCCGTGTTTGCCGGTAAACTGGATTATCCGCGCTACCGCCTGCCCGATCGCCTGATAATCCAGTTCATCATGTGGTTGACCGGCGGACCGACCAATCCCGCCACGGTGCGGGACTTTACCGACTGGGCAAACGTGCAGGACTTTGCGTATCGAATTGCCCGACTGTGAAATCGGCCGCCCGGCATGGCTGCCAGCCGTGCGACGAAGCACACGTACGCAATCCGGACTGCGCTCAGACTTCGGCGAGGTTGCCTTTCTTTTCCAGCCAATCCTTGCGATCGGCCGCGCGCTTCTTGCCGAGCAGCATGTCCATCAGCTTGTCGGTGTTGTCTTTCGCATCAATGGTGAGCTGGACCAGACGCCTCGTATCCGGCGCGATGGTGGTCTCGCGCAATTGCGGCGGGCTCATTTCGCCCAATCCCTTGAAGCGCGTGACGGTCACTTTGCCTTTCTGCTTTTCCGCGGCAATCCGGTCGAGGATGCCTTTGCGTTCCGCTTCGTCGAGCGCGTAATACACATTCTTGCCCACATCAATCCGGAACAGCGGCGGCATGCACACGAACACATGACCCTGCTGCACCAGCGCGCGGAAGTGACGCAAGAACAGCGCGCATAGCAGTGTGGCGATGTGCAGACCGTCTGAATCCGCATCTGCCAGAATGCACACCTTGTGATAACGCAACCCGGCAAGGTTGCTGGAGCCGGGCTCCACGCCCAGCGCGATGCTGATGTCATGTACCTCTTGCGAGCCGAGCACCTGCGCCGGTTCCACTTCCCAGGTGTTCAGGATCTTGCCGCGCAACGGCAGAATCGCCTGGAATTCGCGATCGCGCGCCTGTTTGGCGGAACCGCCCGCCGAATCGCCTTCCACCAGAAACAGTTCGGCGCGCTCCGGTTCGCCGCTAGTGCAGTCCGCGAGTTTTCCGGGCAACGCCGGACCTGCGGTCACTTTCTTGCGCACCACCTGCTTGCTGAGCTTGAGACGCTGCTGCGCATTCTCGATTGCGAGTTGCGCGATCTGCTCGCCGGCTTCGGTGTGCTGGTTGAGCCACAACGCAAATGCGTCCTTCACCACGCCGGAAACGAAAGTCGCCGACTCACGCGATGACAGGCGTTCCTTGGTCTGACCGGAAAACTGCGGATCCGTCATCTTGGCCGACAGCACATAGGCCGCGCGGTCGCAAATATCTTCCGGCGCAAGCTTGACGCCGCGCGGCACCAGGTTGCGGAATTCGCAGAACTCGCGCACCGCTTCGGTCAGACCGGTACGCAGGCCGTTGACGTGCGTGCCGCCCTGGATCGTGGGAATCAGATTGACGTAGCTTTCGGAAAAGACTTCTCCGCTGTCCGGCAGCCAGACCACCGCCCAGTCCGCGCCTTCGTTATCGGACTGGAAACTGCCGGTAAACGGCTCATCGGGCAAATACTCGCGGCCCTCCAGCGATTCGATCAAGTAGTCTTTCAGTCCGCCGCTGTAATGCCATTCTTCTTTTTCGAGCGTCTGCTCATTGATGAATTTGACGGTGAGGCCCGGACACAGCACGGCTTTGGCACGCATCACGTGCTTGAGCTTCGGAATGCTGAACTTCGGTGAATCGAAATATTTCGCATCGGGCCAGAAACGCAGCAGCGTGCCGGTGTTGGCCTTGCCGATCTGGCCCTGCTCTTCCAGCTTGCCGGTGCGGCGGCCGTCCTTGAATGCCATGTGATAGCGCTTGCCGTTGCGCCGCACCCAGACTTCCAGCCGGCTCGACAGCGCATTCACGACCGATACGCCCACACCGTGCAGCCCGCCGGAGAATTTGTAGTTCTTGTTGGAGAATTTGCCGCCGGCGTGGAGCCGGGTCAGGATGACCTCGACACCGGGCAGCTTTTCCTTGGGATGAATATCCACCGGCATGCCGCGGCCATCGTCGTTGACCGACAGCGAACCGTCCTTGTGGACGATGACTTCGATCTTCTTGGCGTGACCGGCAATCGCCTCGTCCACGCTGTTATCAATGACTTCCTGGGCCAGGTGATTCGGACGGCTGGTGTCGGTGTACATCCCCGGCCGTTTGCGGACCGGGTCGAGACCCGAGAGTACTTCGATGTCGGCGGCGTCGTATCTGGCGGTCATGAATCAGCGGTTCCCCATGCGATCAAGCGTTCGTTGCGCGGCGCCACGGCATCCGCGACAGCGAATTCTAACCTGAACGGGAAACGATTTAGGGCCAGTCAGTCCAAATCAGCAACCAGCGCCTGACGCAGGGGCTCCGATACCGGTTGCTGCACGTGCTGGTAGTTGGCGTGACTGATGCCGGCGTTGAGGGCCGCTCCACTTTTCAGGGCCTTGACCATCTCGCCGGTCAGTTCGAAACGCAGGAAATGTACTGACGAGGTCTTGTCGGCGGTTTCACGCTCCATGTCCTCGTCGGCAACGGCGTTGACCTTGTCGAACCCCGCGACCTGCACCCACACGACATCCTCGATGCCGACCAGGCGCGCCAGCGCCTTCTGCCGTTCCGTGACGTCCTCGAACTCGATCAGCATGGTGGCCTTGAGGTTGCCGCCGTCCGGAATCAGCGGGTTGTAGGCATTCAGCTCGTCCTGAATACCGGCCGCCTCGAAAATGCGCTCCGCCCGCAGCATTTCCTGCACCTGATACTGCATGGTGAGGCGGTCCTCGAACAGCAGGGTGACGTTCGGTCCGATGTGCAGCGTGCGGGTCCGCTTGTGCTGCATGACCTGCGCGCGAAACGCATCGCGCTTCTGCGCGTAATCTTCAAGACTCCAGAGATCTTTGCGTTGCAGTTTTTGCATGGTTCAGGTTCTGAATCCGGTTACTTGTGATCGGTTATCGGACCGTCCTTGAACAGGCAATCCTTCAGCTCATGATCGAAGCGCGGATTGTGACGGCGAATCCACTCCAGCACCATCGCGGCGTGTTCCATTTCCTCGTCGCGGTTATGCGCCAGAATCCCGGCAAGTTCCTTGTCCTTGCAGGCGGCGACCCGCTGGTTGTACCAGTCCACCGCTTCCAGTTCTTCCATCAACGACACGATTGCGCGATGCATGTCGCGCACTTCGTCGGAAAGTTCTTCAATCGGCTCGTGATAACCTTCGCTTGCCATGATTGCTTCTCCTGTATTTTGTCCGGCCCGGTGAATTTCAGATTCCGTATGCAATTCGTAACAGCTTCATCGGTGGCTCCGGTTCGCGCCGGTCGGCAAGTCCGTTCTTGATCTGCTCGCCGGCCATCGGACAATCGCTGCTGTAATGATCGCAGCCCGAATCCGCCACCCGGCTCATCACCGGACGTCCGATCTTCATTGAAATCTCATGGTACTCACTCTTCACCGCATAGGTGCCGTTATGGCCGGAACAGCGTTCAATCGCCTGGACGGTGGTATCCGGCACCAGCTCGAGTGCCTGCTTGGTCTTGAGGCCGAGATTCTGCACCCGCAGATGGCAGGGCACGTGGTACGACACCTTGCCCAGCGACTGCCTGAAATCGGTTTTCAGCTTGCCGGCCTTGTGACGCAGCATCAGGTATTCGAACGGATCGTACATCGCGTCGCGCACCTTGATCACGTCCGCATCGTCCGGAAACATGAGCGGGAGTTCCTGCTTGAACATCAGCACACAGGACGGAATCGGCGCGACGATGTCGAAGCCCTCGTCCACCAGCTTCGCCAGCATCGGAATGTTCTGATCCTTGGATTTCCGGATTGATTCCAGATCGCCAAGTTCCAGCTTCGGCATGCCGCAGCAGCGCTCCTGCGGCGTCAGTTTCACCGGAATGCCGTTGTGCTCGAACACCGCGACCAGATCTTCGGCAAGTTCCGGCTGGTTGTGGTTGCCGTAGCAGGTAATGAACAACGCCACCTGACCGCGCGTGCCTTCCGCCGCTTCCGGTGTGAGACCGTCTGCGGTGTGATCCTTCAGTCGCTTGCGCGCGGTGTCGCTGTGATAGTCGGGCACCACCGCATCGGGATGCACCCCGAAGGTCTTGTCCATGAGCTTGCGCGCCACGCGGTTGTGGTTCACGGCATTGACGGTCTGCACCACGACCGGAATGCCTGCAAAGCGTCCGACCTTGTCGGGCGACGACAGAACGCGATCGCGGAAACCTGCACCCTGGTGTTTGAACTTGAAGGCCTTGGCACGCAGCATCAGGTGCGGGAAATCCACGTTCCAGGGATGCGGCGGCACGTACGGGCACTTGGTCATGTAGCACATGTCGCACAGGTAGCAGTGATCCACGACCTCCCAGTACACCTTGCGCTCGACACCGTCCAGTTCCATGGTCGGCGACTCGTCAATGGCGTCGAACAGCGTCGGGAACGAATTGCACAGACTGAAACAACGGCGGCAGCCGTGGCAGATATCGAAGACGCGATGCAGTTCCTTGAACAGCAGTTCTTCGTTGCCGAAATCCGGATTCTGCCAGTCAATGGGGTGGCGTGTCGGTGCGTCGAGGCCGCCTTCGCGGCGCGAGGCTTCACCTTTTGACATTTGAATTCTCCTTGCCCCGTCTGACAAATGAGTCCCTCGTACCGATGCAAGTGCGACCGGGCTCAGCTTCGCTCTATTCCGGATTCTGAAAAATCCATCCCTGGTTTTTCAGACTCGGTGAGTCCGGTACACGCCCGGACTCGCCTCCGACGAACCAGGCACTTCGTGCCTGATTCACGTGCAGTGCATCCATGCACCGCATTCTTGATTTACATGCTTACTTGCCGAGTCCGTCCAGCGCCTTCTGGAACCGGTTCGCGTGCGAACGCTCGGCCTTGGCGAGCGTTTCGAACCAGTCGGCGATTTCGCCGAACCCTTCAGCGCGGGCCGTCTTGGCCATGCCCGGATACATGTCGGTGTATTCGTGGGTTTCACCGGCGATCGCGGCTTTCAGGTTCTTGTCGGTGGCGCCGATCGGCAGGCCCGTAGCCGGATCGCCGACCGCTTCCAGGTACTCGAGATGGCCGTGCGCATGTCCCGTTTCGCCTTCGGCGGTGGAACGGAACACCGCGGACACATCGTTGTAGCCTTCCACGTCCGCCTTGGCCGCGAAGTAGAGATACCGCCGGTTGGCCTGGGATTCACCCGCGAAGGCGTCCTTCAGGTTCTGCTCGGTCTTGCTGCCTTTCAAGTTGCTCATGATTTCCTCCGCTTGCTGACATCGTCACGAATCGGATTTGGCCGCTGACAGCCATGCCTTTAGACTAAGTCTAAGACTCTAATCTCGCGGTTCCGGTATGTCAACACACCGCGGCGGATAATGCGTTGACCCATCTCATCCCGACGTGTAACGTGCCGCCGCCGCTGGAGAAATTATCATGCCCAAAGCCACCAAGACCGACGCACCGGATTTCGAAGCCGCTCTCAAGGAACTGGAAGGCATCGTATCCAAGCTGGAAAAAGGCGATCTTCCGCTCGATGCCGCCCTCAAGCATTTCGAACGCGGCATCGCACTGACCCGCCAATGCCAGACGGCGCTCAAACAGGCGGAACTCAAGGTCGAGCAACTGCTGGAAAAGGACGGCCGTCAGACCCTGGCGCCGTTCGAAAGCGAGGACGAATAGCCCATGCCGTTTCAGGAGCGCGTTGCCGGATACGGCGCGCGCATCGAAAAAGTCCTTGACCGGTGGCTCCCGCCCGAAAGCAAACCGCCCGAACGACTGCACGCCGCCATGCGCTACGCGGTGCTGGGTGGCGGCAAGCGCCTGCGCCCGCTGCTGATTTATGCCGGCGGTGAGGTCCTGGGCGTATCACCCGACCGCCTCGACGGCCCGGCGGCGGCCGTTGAACTGATTCATGCCTATTCCCTGATTCATGACGACCTGCCCGCCATGGACGACGATGATCTGCGCCGGGGCCGCCCGACCTGTCATCGGGCCTTCGACGAAGCCACCGCCATCCTCGCCGGCGATGCGCTGCAGGTGCAGGCATTCCTGATTCTTGCCGAAGACCCGGCCATGCAGATCAGCCCCGCCGCGCGCGTCGAGATGATCCGAAGCGTGGCGCTCGCCAGCGGCTCAGCCGGCATGGCCGGCGGGCAGGCGATGGACCTCGCGGCTGCGGGCCACAGTCTGAGTCTGGCCGAACTGGAACTCATGCACATCCACAAGACCGGCGCACTGATTCGCGCCAGTGTGCTGCTTGCGGCCCAGAGCGTGCCGGGGCTCGCCGCCGACAGGCTGGCCGCGCTGGATCGTTACGCCAAATGCATTGGCCTCGCATTCCAGATCCAGGACGACATTCTCGACGTTGCCGGCGAAACCGCCGCGCTCGGCAAACAGACCGGGGCCGACGCATCGCGCAACAAGCCGACTTTCCCGAGCATTCTGGGACTCGCGGAATCCCGCCGGCGGGCAGAGGCATTGCACCATGAGGCACTGGATGCGCTGGCACCCTTCGGCGACGCCGCCGAACCGCTGCGCTGGTTGTCGGAATACATCATCACCCGTCAGAATTGACCGGTTCCCGGGTTGCTTGATGCGCCGGGGACCTAGCGCCGATAATGTGCGCCCTGGAAACGTGAGTGCGCGATGACCGACCTGTCTGCCTATCCCCTGCTCGCGCGCATCAATTCTCCTGAGGATCTGCGCGCGCTGCCCGAAGCCAGCCTGAAACAGGTGGCCGATGAATTGCGCGCGTATCTCATCGAAACCGTGAGTAACGTTGGCGGACATTTCGCCGCCGGACTCGGCGTTGTCGAACTCACGATCGCCGCACATTACGTATTCGACACGCCGTACGACCGGCTGGTGTGGGATGTCGGTCATCAGGCCTATCCGCACAAGGTGCTGACCGGCCGGCGCGACCAGCTGCACACGATTCGCAAACTCGGCGGCCTCGCGCCGTTCCCGCGTCGCGACGAGAGTCCATACGATACCTTCGGTGTCGGCCATTCCAGCACCAGCATCAGTGCCGCGCTCGGCATGGCGCTGGCCGCCAGACACAAGGGCGAAGAAGATCGCCATGTGGTCGCGTTGATCGGCGACGGCGCCATGACCGCGGGCATGGCTTTCGAGGCGCTGAACCATGCCGGCTCGCTGAACGCCAACCTGCTGGTGGTGCTGAACGACAACGACATGTCCATTTCCGGCAACGTCGGTGCGCTGTCCAACTATTTTGCCAAGGTGCTGTCGGGTCGCGTCTATGCGCATCTGCGCGAAGGCGGCAAGAAAGCCCTGTCCATCATGCCGCCGGTGAAGGAACTGGCGCGCCGCTCGGAAGAGTTCATGAAAGGTATGGTGCTGCCGGGCACGCTGTTCGAGGAGCTCGGCTTCAACTACATCGGACCGATTGACGGGCATGATGTGGACCTGCTGGTGACCACGCTGCGCAACATGCGCGCGCTCAAGGGCCCGCAGTTTCTGCACATCGTGACGCGAAAGGGCAAAGGCTACGAACCGGCGGAAAAGGATCCGATCAAGTGGCACGGTCCGTCGGCGTTCAACGCCAGCACCGGCGTCATTAACGAGAAGCCGTCGTCCGGACCATCCTATTCGGAGATTTTCGGTGAGTGGGCCTGCGACATGGCCGAACAGGACTCGCGCCTGGTCGCCATCACGCCGGCGATGCGTGAAGGTTCCGGACTGGTGGAATTCGAACGGCGGTTTCCGGATCGCTATTTCGATGTCGCGATTGCGGAACAACACGCGGTGACACTCGCGGCCGGACTGGCATGCGAAGGGATGAAACCGGTGGTCGCGATCTACTCGACGTTCCTGCAACGCGGCTACGATCAGCTGATCCACGACGTTGCGCTGCAGAATCTGCCGGTGCTGTTTGCGATAGATCGCGCCGGACTGGTCGGCCCGGACGGCCCGACCCATTCGGGGAGTTTCGATCTGACCTACATGCGTTGTCTGCCGAACATGGTGCTGATGGCGCCGGCCGACGAAAACGAATGCCGGCAGATGCTCTACACCGGCATGACCCTGAACCAGCCCGCGGCGGTGCGCTATCCGCGCGGCCGCGGCCCCGGCATAAAGATCGAAACGCAGATGCAGGCACTGCCGATCGGCAAAGCGGAAGTGCGCCGCAAGGGAAAAAAAGTCGCGCTGCTTGCCTTCGGTGTCATGCTGGAACCGGCCCGCGCCACCGCCGATGCACTCGATGCCACACTGGTCAACATGCGCTTCGTGAAACCGCTCGACGAAACGCTGTTGCTTGAGCTGGCGGCGAACCACGACTACTTCGTGACGCTTGAAGACAACGCGGTGGCGGGCGGCGCGGGCAGCGCGGTTGCCGAGTTGTTCGCCGACAAAGGCATCGAAAAGCCGCTGCTGCACCTCGGTATCCCGGATCGTTTTATCGAGCACGGATCCCGCGAAGAATGTCTCAAGGCCGTGGGACTGGACGCGGAAAGCATTCAGAACAGCGTTACCTCGTGGCTCGCCGCGCGCATGCCCGGTGCCGGCCGCAAACGGGCCGCACCGCACTGACGCGCTGGACCAATTTGCGAACCGAAGGTATCCTACCAGTTTAGTCAGGATTGGATCCGGCCGAATTCCGGGATGGCAAATCCCGCCGCCCGCCCCCATTTCCTTCGATCCCGAATCAATTCAGAGGCAAGCCGCAATGGAGGACGCAGACATGAGCCCGACCCGAACCGCTCCGGAAGCGGAAGTCGTCCCCATCGAAGACGTGCAGTCCAGCGCGGACACGCGGCGCATTCCCATCAACAAGGTGGGAATCAAGGACATCCGTCACCCGATCCGGGTCAAGGACCGTTCCGGCGGCGAACAGCACACCATCGCCAACTTCAGCATGTACGTGGACCTGCCCCACAATTTCAAGGGCACCCACATGTCGCGGTTCGTGGAGATCCTCAACAACTACGAACGCGAAATCACCACCGATTCCTTCAAGGAAATGCTGACCGACATGACGGACCGGCTGGGTGCCGAATCCGGTCACATCGAGATGAGTTTCCCGTACTTCGTCAACAAGCAGGCGCCGGTGTCGGGCGTGCAAAGCCTGATGGATTACGACGTGACCTTCATCGGCCAGCGCCGCAACAATGAAAACTGCCTGCGGATCAAGGTTGTGGTGCCGGTCACCAGCCTGTGCCCGTGCTCCAAGAAGATTTCCGACTACGGCGCGCACAACCAGCGCTCGCACGTCACCGTGAACTGCAAGACGCGCGGCTTCATCTGGATCGAGGAACTCATTGACGTGGTCGAGCAGCAGGCGTCATGCGAACTGTACGGTCTGCTGAAACGGCCCGACGAAAAGTATGTCACCGAACGCGCCTACGACAATCCGAAATTCGTCGAGGACATGGTGCGCGACATCGCCGTGAAACTGAATGCGGACGAGCGCATCCGGGCCTACTGTGTGGAATCGGAAAATTTCGAATCCATCCACAACCATTCGGCCTATGCGATGGTTGAGAAGGACAAGGACGAGAAACGCCGCGCCTGATCGGGATTGGCTGACGGGCACCATACCCGGCCGGATGCAGCAATGCGTCCGGCTTTTTTTCGCAACCTTGTCGGAAAAAATCCCTAGGCGTTCTGGCGACGCAGGCTTTCGGGCTTTTCGCTGCGCGTCAGGCGTTCGATCAAGGTCCGCAGGAATACCTTGTGGAAATGGAGCTGACAGGGCATTGAAGCCTGTTCCATCAGCGTGGCATTGACGCGCAGCACCGTCACCGCGGTGCGGGCAACAATCGTTGCGGTACTGCGGGTCTGCTGCAGATAGGCCGCTTCGCCAAAACAATCACCCTCGCCCAGCAACCCGATCGCCTTGCTCCCGCGCCGCACCTCGGCACTGCCCGAGACGACGATCACGAAGCAGTCGTCCAGTTCGCCTTCCACCAGAATGTTCTCGTTGGCGCTGTAACTCTGCCAGCGGCTGGCCTGCAGGACTTCGTAGATGTCCGGATAGGAAAAGCCCTTGAAGAACGTGAGTCCCCGGAGCATGTTGAAACGCTCCTGTTCGGCAATCTCCTGCGAGAGCTTGTCGAGGGTACGCACCGCGCGTGTGAGCGCGGTGGCAAACTCCAGTCCGGTCTTGTAGCGCCGCGCAGGATCCTTTTCCAGCGCCTTGTTGACGATGTCCTCCAGCACGCTCGGTACATCGGGCCGGATGCGGTGCAACGGCGGCGGTGTTGCATAGATGATCTGGTGCACCAGGCGCGACAGGTTGTCGCCGTAATACGGACGCTTGCCGCACAGCAGTTCGTACATCACCACGCCCAGCGAATACAGATCGGTCTGCACGCTGGAAGGTTGCTGGCGCATCTGTTCCGGCGCCATGTAGCTCGGCGACCCGACCAAGCCCTTGAGCTGCCCGGCTTCATTGCCCGCCATCTGCGCGACGCCAAAATCAACGATGCGTACATCGCCTTCCGCCGTCATCAGGATGTTGCCCGGCTTGATGTCGCGATGCACCAGGCCGTTCTTGTGCGCGTAATCGAGCGCCTTGGCGCACTTGAAAACGACCTCCACCACCTTGCGTACCGGCAGCAGGTTGTTGGGGCGGCAGAACACGGTAAGCGGATGGGCGCCGCGCACGTATTCCATGACCACGAAGCAGTGCCCGCCGTCTTCGCCGGCGTCGTAGATCGGAAGAATGTTGGGATGATTGAGCTTGCCGACCAGATAGGCTTCGTTGAAGAACAGCTTGCGGCGGGTGCGCGCTTCCGGCTCCGGCACGCTCTCGTCGAGGTCATACAGCTTGAGCGCCACGTCCTTGCCGAGAAAGGAGTCATGGCAAAGGTACACGGTGCCGGTGGTCCCCCGGCCAAGCTCCCGCGTAACCATGAATTTCCCCAGCTTGGCTGGCGTGCCCATACCGGCTCCCGGTGCAGCGATACCCTTATTTATCGGGCTTCATGATACCAAGTCCAGTACCCGCTCACATTTTCAGGACATGGCTCGCGATTCCCAATAACACGGCGGCGAATATACCCGCCACGGCGTCATCCAGCATGATGCCGAACCCGCCCTTGATGCGCCGATCCAGCACGCGGATCGGCCAGGGCTTCCAGATGTCGAACAGCCGGAACAGGACGAATCCGGCCGCCATCCAGACCACACCATACGGCACAACGGCCATGGTGATCAGATACCCGACGATTTCGTCCCAGACCACGCCGGAGGGATCGGCGATCGCCATGCGCCTTGCGCTGTAGCCGCAGATGGCAATTCCGATCACAAATGCCCCAACTGTGAACCCGAAATAGAACCAGCCCCCTGCCGCGTGCACCAGCAGATAGACGGGCAACGCAACCAGCGTTCCCGCAGTGCCCGGGGCTTTCGGTGCCAACCCGGCACCGAATCCGTACGCAAGCCAGTGAACGGGATTGCGGAATACTTCGCGCGCTGTGAGCGGACCTGCCATGCAACGGTACTCTCGTCCGGTTAACTGAAGTGACGGTAGCCTGCCCGATTCACGCCGCGAACCACACCGTTCGCGTCGTGCATGCGCAACCCGGGTTCCGCATCAATCGTTCCGATTCGCGTCACGCTGCAGCCAGAGTTTGCAGCAACGGCATCCAGTTGCGAAAGCCGGTTTTGCGGCACCGTAAAACACAACTCATAGTCGTCGCCACCGCTCAGGGCGTACTCGCGGGCGGCGCCCAGCGTCTCCATCCGGAGAATATCCGCAGACAGCGGCAGAGCGGCGAGTTCCAGCGTGGCACCGATATTTCCGCCTTCCAGCAAATGCGACAGATCGGCAAGCAGTCCGTCGGAGACATCGATTACCGAACTGGCAACACCACGCAACGCGACGCCCGCCGCGATACGCGGCTCGGGAAAACAGAAACGTTGCACACAGGCATGACGCAGATCGGTATGCCCGCTCTGAATCAGCTTCAGACCGGCAGCGGCGTCACCCGGATGACCCGTGACAAAAATCGCATCACCCGGTTGCGCGCCGGTACGTTTCAACGCTGCACCGGCCGGGATCAGACCGTGCGCCGTCACGGCGATGTTAAGCGGCCCATGCGCCACGTTGCCGCCGACCAGCGCGACATGGTGTTGCAGGGCAAGGCGGAAAAAACCGCGACTGAACCGTTCCAGCCAGTTCTCGTCCGCTTCCGGCAGTGTAATCGCCAGCAAGGCCCACGCGGGCTCCGCACCCATCGCGGCAAGATCGCTCAGATTCGCTGCCAGTGCACGATAACCGATGGACTCGGCATCCAGCGTCACCGGGAAATGCACGCCCGCCACCAGATTGTCCGTAGTCACGACGAGTTCGTGTCCCTCCGGCACACGCAGTACCGCCGCATCGTCACCGATGCCGAGTACGACGTCACCGCGCGCTGCGCCGCCGCTGGCAAAATAACGGCGGATGAGCGCGAATTCGTCCATCAATCTACGGACTTCAGGTTGCGCGGGCGCGCGCCTGCTTTTCCGGCGCGCGGAATTGCTCCGCCGCGCGATCCAGAACGGCGTTGATGTATTTGTGACTGTCTTCCCCACCAAAACTCTTGGCGAGCTCGACCGCTTCGTTCAGCACCACGCGATAGGGCACATCGAGCGAAGCCTTGAGTTCATACATGCCCAGCAGCAGAATCGCGCGTTCGATGGGATCAAGCTGATCGGCAGGCCGGTCGAGATGCGGTTCGATCGCCGCGATCAACGCGGCCTGTTCGGCGATGCTGTTGCGCAACAGGGTATCGAAATACTCCACGTCGGTATCGCGCGCTTCCTGACTGAGGCGCAATTGCGCAATGATCTCGCGTGCGTCCGCGCCGCCCAGCTGCCACTGATACAGGCCCTGCATTGCCAGGCGCCGCGCACGCGACCGGGCGCGTGCGCCCTGTTTCGGTCCACGGCTCATTGTTCGTCATCCAGCAATTGAAGCAGATTGGCCATTTCGAGCGCCGTCATGACCGCATCGGCTCCCTTGTTACCGGCCTTGCCACCGGCCCGGTCGAGCGCCTGTTCCGCGGTATCGCAGGTCAGCACGCCGAACGCGACCGGGACACCGGTTTCGAGTGCCACCTGCGAGAGGCCGCGCGCGCATTCGCCCGCGACAAAATCGAAATGCGGCGTTTCGCCCCGGATCACGGCACCCAGCGCTACGATCGCGTCGTAATCGCCGCTTGCCGCCAGTTCCTGCACCGCCAGCGGCAATTCAAAGGCGCCCGGCACCCGCACCAGGATCACTTCGTCGTCCGGCACGCCCTGCTGACGCAGCGCATCGAATGCGCCGGCAATCAGCTTGTCCACCACAAACCCGTTGAACCGTGCTGCCACCACGGCAATACGCGCGCCGTCGGCTGTGCTCTCGCCTTCCAGAATCTCGGGATTACCGGCCATTGTCGTAAACAACCTTCAGAAACAAACGGTTATTCTACCTGAACACCCTACCCGGATTCGGCCGGATGCGACGAACAATGCGCTTGCAGCGCCACCCTGCCGCCGGATATGCGCGCCACCGCTCAATCGCAATTCACGTATTCAACGACTTCCAGGCCAAAACCAGACAGGCCCTGCATGCGTTTCGGCTGACTCAGCACACGCATGCGTCTGACGCCCAGGTCCAGCAGGATCTGCGCTCCGATGCCGTAGGTTCTCAGCACGGATGCCGCCGGTCCGCTGTCGTCGCCACGATTGACCGTGTTGCTGTGATCCAGCAAGCGCTCGATCAGGCTGGCCGGATCGTCCTGCTGCCGCAGAATCACGACCACGCCGCCGTCCTTTGCAATCCGGCGCATCGCGTTGCGCAACGGCCAACCCAGATCGTCCCAGTTCACACCCACCAGATCGCTCAGCGTATTCTGCAGATGAACGCGTACCAGCGCAGGCTGTGCCGAATCCAGAGCACCGGATCGCAGGGCAAAATGAACCGTATTATTCACGCGATCCTGATACGCATAGAGCGTGAACGCACCAAACTCGGTGGACACTTCCCGTTCGGCGATGCGGGTGACGGTTTTTTCGCGCGCCAGACGATAACTGATCAGATCGGCGATCGTTCCGATCCGGATCCTGTGCTCGCGCGCAAACGCTTCCAGCTCCGCGCCGCGCTTCATGGTGCCGTCGTCGTTCACGACTTCGCAGATCACCGCAGCCTGCGACGACAGTCCTGCCAGCGTAACCAGATCCACCGAGGCTTCGGTATGGCCCGCCCGGCACAACACACCGCCCTCGACGCAACGCAGCGGGAAAATATGTCCGGGACGGGAAAAATCTGACGGTTTGGCGCTCGGGTCGGCCAACGCGCGAATGGTCCGCGCGCGATCCTGCGCCGAAATGCCGGTCGTGGTGCCGTGCTTGTAGTCCACCGACACCGTAAATGCCGTGCGGTGCGACTCGGTGTTGTCGGAAACCATCTGCGGCAGGCGCAGTTCCTCCAGCCGTTCGGCCGTCATCGGCAGACAGATAATGCCACTCGTGTAGCGCACGAAAAATGCAATCGCTTCGGGCGTTGCATGCTCCGCCGCCATGATGAGGTCGCCTTCGTTCTCGCGATTCTCGTCATCCATCAGGATGACCATCTTACCGGCGCGGATGTCCGCAATGATGTCTTCGGTGCTGTCCAGTTTCATGACGTTTGTTTGTCCATGATCAGTATTCAATCTGCCCGCTTCAGGCCGGTGTCAGCATGCGTTCGAGATAGCGCGCCACCAGATCAACCTCGATATTGACGCGCGTGCCGGCCGCATAACCGCCGATGATCGTATTTTCGAGAGTATGCGGAATGATGTTTACCTCGAACTGCGCACCGTTGACTTCATTTATCGTCAGGCTGACGCCGTCAACCGAGATCGAACCCTTCTTCGCCACATAGCGCGCGAGTGACGGCGGAAGTTCGATGGTGAAGCGCACCGAACGCGCATCGTCGTGGCGCTCGCGCACCGTCCCGAGTCCGTCCACGTGACCGCTCACCAGATGTCCGCCCAGCGGGGTGGACAGTGTCAGCGCGGTTTCGAGATTCACCGGTGAGCCGCGTTCGAGATTGCCGAGCGTCGTCAGCGCGAGTGTCTCGGTCGAAGCATCCGCGGCAAATCCGTCATCAAGTTTCTCGATCACGGTAAGGCAGCAGCCGTTCACCGCGATGCTGTCACCGATCCCGATCCGCTGCCAGTCGAGCTGGCCGGCTTCAATGCCGATGCGCACGTCGCCGCCGCGCGCTTCCAGCTGCCTGACCCTGCCGATTGTCTGGATAATCCCGGTAAACATCCGCCCGTCACTCCACCGAAAAAATCAGCCTGAGGTTGCCGCCAATCTGACGCAGATCAATCAGTTTCAATTCCTGCCGCGCGTCCATCGCAGCAAGCGCGGGAATGGCGAACATGCCGCGCGCCGTGTCGCCCAGCACATGCGGCGCCATGTAGACGATCAGCTCGTCAATCAATCCGGCCTGCAGCAGCGCGCCGTTCAGCGCCGGTCCGGCTTCGACCAGCACTTCGTTGCACTCGCGCCCGGCCAGCGCCCGCATCAACGCCTCAAGGTCAACGCGCCCGTCCGCAGCCGGCAGATTCAGGAGCACGGCACCGGCCGCGACAAACGCCTGCTGTTTCGTGGCATCGGCCTCAAGAGTCGCGATGCAACACGGTCCGGCACCCTGAAAAATTCTGGCCTGTGACGAAATCCGCAATCCGGAATCCACCACCACGCGCAACGGTTGACGCCACGCTGCTTCGCCACCCTCCAGCCGTACCGTCAATGCCGGATCGTCGGCAAGCGCGGTCCGTCCGTCCAGGCTCACCGCCAGTTTGCTGCGCACCCACGGACGGCCGCGTGTCATGCGGCTGACGAAACCCGGATTCAGCGCACGCGCATCCTGTTCCA
>DASSOA010000081.1:0-2469 GCA_035701115.1 Gammaproteobacteria bacterium | reverse complement strand
CCGCATGCATTCACGGAATACCCAATGTCCATCGCACACAAGATCCCTTTGGCGCTCACGATTCTACGTCTTGCGCTCGGGCCGGTTCTGTTGATGCTTACAATCGAATGGCCAAACGCGATTCTGTTCGGAATCTGTCTGACGCTGGCTTTCCTTTCCGACGTGTTCGACGGAATCATTGCCCGCCGGCTCGGGATTGCCACCGCCAATTTGCGCCGGCTGGACAGCGTCGCCGATTCCGTTTTCTATATCTGCGCCACGCTCGTCGCGTGGCTGCTCTACCCGACAGTCTTTATCGAGCATTCTGCGGCCTTGTTGCTGCTCCTGGCCCTGGAGCTCATTCGTTACGCCTTCGATTTTCTCAAGTTCCGGCGCGAGACCAGCTACCACATGTGGTCCTCGAAACTCTGGGGAATATTTCTCTTTCTCGGATTCTTCAGCCTGCTGTCACTGGATCAGCAGGGCGCTTTGATCACGATCGCGATTTACGCCGGAATTATTGCGGATCTGGAAGGGCTCGCCATTTCTCTGGTGCTGACCGAGTGGCGCGCCGATGTACCGTCACTCGTCCATGCCGTTCGCTTTCGCGGTTCGCAAAATTAGTTGGCGGCGTCAGGTCCCGCAGGCCGATCTGCGCCGGAATGCTCGCTCCGGTAAGCCGCGAGACACAGTCCGCTCCGCATGCGCCCGGACGCATCTGCCCTGTTTCCAGCAATGATTGCAGGTTGCACAATACAGGCTGCAAGCGCACGAACATGCAGTCATTTTCCACCGAGCCGGAGGCAATGACGATGGCAATTGACAGTTCCCTCGACGCCCGCAACAGCTGGCCCGCGCTGCCGCCGCTGGATGACTGGCAGGACACCTGCACCACGCTCCATATGTGGACGCAGATCGTCGGCAAGATCCGGATGGCGCTCTCCCCGGCCATCAATCACTCATGGGGCGTGACGCTTTACGTGACGGCGTGCGGCCTCACGACGTCACCCATCCCATGCGACACGGGCACCTTCGCGATCGATTTTGATTTCATCGACCACGCGTTGCGCGTCACGACGTCCGCGGGCGGCAGACGGGAGTTTGCACTGGAGCCGATGCCGGTCGCGGAGTTTTACCGGAAAACGATGCGGGCGCTCGGCGAGCTGGGTATCCGCGTAAGGATATTCGCCCGACCAAACGAGGTGGAAGTCGCGATACCGTTCGAAGCGGATGAAACCCACGCCAGCTACGACGCCGACGCCGTTCATCGTTTCTGGCGCGCGCTGGTGATGGCGGATCGCGTCCTGACGGACTTCCGCGCCCGCTTTATCGGCAAGGCAAGCCCGGTGCATTTCTTCTGGGGTGCGTTCGATCTCGCGGCGACCCGGTTTTCGGGACGGACCGCGCCCCGGCATCCCGGCGGCGCGCCGAGCTGCCCGGACCGCGTGATGGTGGAAGCCTATTCACACGAGGTCTCGAGCGCGGGATTCTGGCCCGGTACAGGCTTGGGTGAGGCTGCCTTCTATGCCTACGCCTATCCCGCTCCCGCCGGATTCGACCAGTATCCGGTCGCACCCGGAACAGCATACTTTCACGACAAGCTGGGCGAGTTCATTCTGCCGTACGCAGCGGTGCAGACTGCCGATGATCCGGCGCAAGCACTGCTGTCGTTCCTCCAGACCACCTACGACGCTGCCGCGACGCTGTCCCGCTGGGATCGAGGCGCACTGGAACGCCCTCAATAGGGGTCAAATCTTGTAATATACTGTTAAACACAGTATGATCGCGCGATGGCCAGACCCTTGAGAATCGAATTCGAAGGCGCGTGGTATCACGCCGCGAATCGTGGTGCCGGACGGCGCGCGATTTTCCGCGATGATGCAGGGCGACGCTATTTCCTGCGTCTGCTGGACGAAGTCAGTACACGATTCAACGCCGAAATCCATGCCTACTGTCTGATGCGCAGCCACTATCAGCTGATGCTGCGGACGCCCGAAGGAAATCTGGCGCGGATCATGCGGCACGTGAACGGGCTCTATACCCAATATTACAATCGCCGCACCGGGCAGGAGGGGCAACTGTTTCGCGGGCGTTACAAGGCGACGCTTGTCGAAGCCGACGTTTACTGGACTCACCTGTCGCGCGACATTCACCGCACGCCGCTGGAAGCGGGATTCGACCGGCCGTTGCATCGTTACAGATGGTCGAGCTATCCAGCCTACCTCGGCCAGACACCGCCACCGCCGTGGTTGCATACCCGCTACATCGTCGGCCGTTTTCGCTCGCGTCAGGCATACCGCCGATTTGTGGAAGATGAAACCGATAACGTGGAAATTGCACCGTTCCACATCGCGCAGCACCTGCCGCCGGTGCTCGCAACCGAACGCTTCAAGTCGCGCATCGCACGAGGATTGAAACCCCGGCAGGAAGTTCCGGACAGCCGCCGACCGAAAGCCAGACCTTCCCTCAAACACATCCTGGACAGTGTTT
>DASSOA010000080.1:0-4839 GCA_035701115.1 Gammaproteobacteria bacterium | reverse complement strand
CGAAACTCAAGGAAATGCTGGCGTGGGCGAGAGCTTCAAAGACGGAACCGGGGATCGATCCGGGCACGGCATCCTGAAATCAAGGCGCGCCCAGATACCGCGGCAACACCGCTTCCAGCGGCGTCGGTTTGATGCCGAGCGCCGCCAGTCCGTTGCTGCGGCATACGCTGTCTACCTGCAGCGAGTGGAAGTTGTCGAGCGATAACGGCTTGCCGGGCAGCCACTCCATCATCGCCGCTTGCAGCCAGCCGGCCCAGTAGGGCAAACCGATCACCCAGCGGTGCAGATGCAGCGCACGCGCCGCGAGCTGCACGAGTTCCTTCAGGCTGTACACCGTCGGCCCGCACAGGCTGTAACGCTGTCCGAATGTCGCGCGATTTGCATAACTCTGCACAAACGCATCCGCGACGTCGCCTACATAGACCGGTGCAAAGCGCGAACGCGGACTCGCAAGTGGAAACACCGGCATCAGCCGCAACAAACCTGCAAAGCGGTTCATGAAACTGTCGCCGGGGCCGAAGATCACACTCGGCTCGAATACGGTGGCGTGCAATCTGCCTTGCGCCGCCAGCACGCGCTGCACAGCTTCGCCTTTGCTGCGCAGGTAATGACTCGGTGCGTTGACATCGGCATTGAGCGCGCTCATGTGCAACAGGCGTTGTACGCCGGTGACCGCACAGGCATCCAGTACACTTTCCGTGAGTTCAACATGCGCGCGCCGGAAGCCGTGACCGCGATGCCCGCGCTCGTTGAGAATGCCGACCAGATTGATGACGCCTTCGCAGCCTGCGAATTCGCGCCGCAACGTATCGCCGCCGAAGACGTCCGCTTCGACAAGGGTGACTTCCGGAAACACCAGCAACTGCCGGTGCTGCGCGATGGAACGCGTCAATACCTTGATATCGAAACCGCGACGCACGAAACGCGTGACAAGGTGACTGCCGACAAAGCCGCTGCCGCCGAGAATGCAGACCTGGGGTCTTGCCATGTGCCGCTCCCCCGATTCAGATGCCCGCAAGCATAGCGCGTTGTTCAGGGTTTGCGCGCGCCGCTGTCCGCAAGCTTGCTGTCAGCCTCGGGTGGAATGCTGCCAAGCCGCGCGCTCAGGGATTCCGGTTTACCGTGCATGCGCCAGTCGAACACCACCGTTTGCGCGAGCACGCGCTTTACATAGTTACGCGTCTCGTCATACGGAATGGTGTCCACCCAGATATCGGCCGGCAGTGTTGCGCCACCGGCCGGCAACCAGCTGCTGACGCGGGTGGCGCCGGCGTTGTACGCCGCCGTCGCCAGCGGTTCGCTGCCTTTGAAATGTGCGATCAGCCGGCTCATGTAGTGACTGCCGAGCGTGAGATTGGTTTCCGGATCCTGCAGGTCGTGATCATCATCAATGCTGATCCCGATGCTGCCGGCAACATGCCGGCCCGTGGCCGGCATCAGTTGCATCAAACCGATCGCACCGGCGTTCGAGATCGCGCCGGGAAAGAACATGCTTTCGGCGCGAATCAGGCCGTACACCCACGCCGGATCGAGCTTGAGTTCCTTGAGCTGCGGCAACAGCGTGTTCTGGTAGGCAATTGGATAGGTGAACGTCGTGTCCTGCCAGCAGCCGGCATTGGCAAATGTCCTGATGGTGCGCCCGTACCAGCCCCATTCGGCGGCGAGCAATGCCGCCTGACAGCGCGCGGGATTGGACAGATCGCGCACGCCCGCTTCCCATTCCTGTTCCGCGTAATCAAACAGCCCTGCGTAAACAAGCTCACGCGCACGCAGAAAGGCCGGGCGCATCGCGAGCTGTTGCATCACTTCGGGTGCCGGCGCGCTGGTCTGCTGGGCAAATGCATACGCCTGGTCGAGCCGGTCCGCTGCGAGGAAGGCGTAATAGTCGTCGCCCGCCGCGAGCTGTTTGTAGATCGTACTGGCTTCCGCCTTGTTCCCCGTCGCCGTCAGCGCGCGCGCTTTCCAGTAACGCCATTCGGCGCCGGCCGCCGCGCCGCCGAGTCCCGCGATCGCTTTCAGCACGGCGTGCCAATCCTGACGGCGCAGCGCCATGCGCACGCGCCAGGTCGTCACTTCCGCGTTGGGCGACCCGATGCGCGCGAGCTGCGTGCCGGCTTCCGGCAGCAAATGCCAGGCGTACTGCAACGCAAGTGCCTGCTGCACGTCAGCCTGATCGTCGCGCGCGAAGTGATAATCGTGCGAAAGCCGGTGCCAGAGGTGCGAAGCGAACGGCGGATCGTTGCGCGCCACGAGTTTCACCCCCGCAATCAGCAGATCGTGATAGCGGGTTTCGTCCGGTACCTGCGCATTTTCAAGAAACTGGCGCGGATTGTCCGCCATCGCAAGCCACGCCGATACCCAGTCGCGGTCATCGCTGTCGAGCTGCGGCAACAGCTGCTTCGCAATGTCGTAGCGGCGCGCGCGCAGTGCCAGGTCGGCACGACGCGCGACCATCTGCCTGCTGATCAGATGGTGCTGATCGAGGTAGGCAAACGCCGCGTCGCAACTGTCCGGTCGTTGTTGCGCACTCAGCCACAAATGCTCGGCGACGATGGTCCAGACGTCTCGATCCTCGCTATCGTCTCCGGCCAGGTGCGCGCTGACCGCCGCGCAGCGCAACGGCATGTCGGTTTCATCGTGATAATTGGCAAGCAGCGTGCTCCAGTCCTGGCGTTTGGCCAGCGCAAGCAACCAGTCCTGGCGCAGATCGTCGGCCACCGGCAGCGCCCACTGCTGCTGCAAAAAAGATTGCACCACGTCGTCGGGTTGCTGATCGAGCGTGCTGTCGAGGTAGGCAAAGCGCAGGTAGGGATACAGCGGATAATCGGCGAGCTTGTCGAGATACGGCGTCAGCGCGGCGAGATCGCCCTGCCGCGCCGCCTGCCAGGCTTGCCTGAATTCCGCCCGTTGCTGCGCGAGATCCGCAGCGCAAAGCGCCGGCGCGACACAGACAAGCAGAATCACGGCGAACAGGCGGGACATCCAGGTCATGTACATAGAGTAACGCGAACCGGAATTGGATTGCCACGCGACTCCGGGCGCACAATATGTCGCTGACTTCAGCCAGTTCCGCACCGTCATCAAGGAGGGCACCATGAAATTTACTGTCATCAATCCCGCCAGCGGCGAAACCATCATGGAGTATGCCGGCTGGGAATCCGCGCAACTTGAGGATGCGCTGGCGCAAACCGCGGTGGCCACGCCGGCCTGGGCGGCCGCATCGCTCGACACCCGCACTGCGCTGTTGCGGCGTGCCGGCGAAGTGCTGCTCAGGAACCGCGACGAATACGCGCGACTGATGAGCCGTGAAATGGGCAAACTGATCGGCGAGGCGCGTGCGGAAATCGAGAAATGTGCGCGCTGTTGCGCCTATTACGCCGACGAAGCACCCGAACTGCTGGCGCCCGAGCGGATCGAGACCGATGCTCGCAAAAGCTATGTCGCGTATCAACCGCTCGGCACGGTGCTCGCCATCATGCCGTGGAACTTTCCGTTCTGGCAGGTGATCCGCGCGGCGGCACCCGCGCTCACGGCGGGCAATACCATGGTGCTGAAACACGCCGACAACGTGCCGGGTTGCGCCATGGCGCTGGAGGAAGTCTTCCGCGAAGCGGGTTACCCGGACGGTGTATTCCGCAACCTGATGATCGGCATTCCGATGGTGGACGGCGTGATCCGCGACGCGCGCATTGCAGCGGTGACGCTCACCGGCAGCGAACGCGCGGGACGCGCGGTCGGCAAGGCCGCCGGCGAATCCTTGAAAAAATGCGTGCTGGAACTGGGCGGCTCGGATGCGTTCGTGGTGCTCGAGGACGCCGATCTCGACCAGGCCGCGGAAACCGGCGCGAAATCCCGTTACCAGAACGCCGGACAAAGCTGCATTGCATCGAAGCGCTTCATCGTGGTGGACAAGGTTGCCGACGCATTCCTGAAAGCGTTTCGTGCGCGCGCCGAAGCACTCAAGCCCGGTGATCCGGAGGACAGCACGACCACGCTGGCGCCGATGGCGCGTTTCGATCTGCGCGATGCGCTGCACAAGCAGGCGCAGGATTCGATCAGGAAAGGGGCCAAACCCGTGCTCGGCTGCGAACCGCTGGCGGGGCCGGGTGCGTTCTACGCACCATCCATCCTCGACCGTGTCGCGCCGGGCATGCGCGCCTGGAACGAAGAACTGTTCGGCCCGGTCGCGAGCATCATCCGGGTGCGCGACGAGGCCGAAGCGCTTGAGGTCGCGAACGGCAGTCCCTACGGCCTGGGCGGCAGCGTCTGGACCCGCAACCGGGAACGTGGCGAAAACCTTGCGCGGCAACTGCAATCCGGCAGCGCATTCGTCAACGGACTCGTCAAAAGCGATCCACGGCTGCCGTTCGGCGGCATCAAGCAATCCGGTCACGGCCGCGAACTGGCACGCCACGGCATCCACGAATTCACCAACGTGAAAACGGTCTGGATCGGGTAATATCCCGGGGCGCGGATTGCGGCGCCATCAGGAGTCTTGTCATGCGAGTCCGGTTGCTTCCGGTTGCCACCGCGCTGACCGCGGTTTTGCTCACGCTCTGCGGCAGCGTGCGCGCCGCCGACACGCCTTCGATGCAGACCATCCTGTCCGAATCGAAGCCGTCCGAGTGGCGCCCGCTCGATCCAGCCGACACGCTGTACATGCGGCTCGCGCACAACCATCTGGTGGTGATCGAACTCGCGCCGTCCTGGGCGCCGCAACACGTCGCCAACATCAAGACGCTGGTGCATGAACATTACTTCGACGGCACCAGCATCTACCGCGTGCAGGACAACTTCGTGGCGCAGTGGGGCGACCCGAACGCCGATGATCCAAAAAAG
>DASSOA010000079.1:0-40467 GCA_035701115.1 Gammaproteobacteria bacterium | reverse complement strand
ACGATTATCTCGACCGCCTCATCAGCCACACGGAACGACTCTTCATGCAAGGCACCGGACAGAAACCATGACGACCAACATCAAACTCAAGCGACGCTTTGTGATACCTGCAGTCATTGCCGCACTGCTGGTCGCTCTACTCACCGGCTGGTGGTATTACCATGCGCGGCAAATCGAAGCGACACGCCTGACGCTGTACGGCAACATTGATATCCGCCAGATTGACCTTGCCTTCAATGGCAGCGGCCGCATTGCCGACATGCGGGTGGAAGAAGGCCAGCGAGTGCGCAAGGGTGAACTTCTCGCCCGACTCGACACCGACCGGTTTGAACAGGCAGTCGTGGAGGCGAAAGCCGAGGTCGCCGCGCAGCAGCAAGTGGTGGCGCGTTTGAAGGCCGGTTCGCGTCCGCAGGAAATCCGCAAGGCGCGCGCCGACGTGGATGCCGCCAGGGCACAACTGACCTACGCTCAGTCGCAATACCAGCGCAGCAAAAACCTGGCAGCACGCGATGTGGTCAGCCAATCGCGCCTCGACAACGCCAAAGCCCAGTTTGACGCCGCAGCCGCCCAGCTCAATGCGGCGCAACAGGCGCTCGCGCTCACACTCGCCGGCCCACGCAAGGAAGACATCGCAGCCGCCAGCGCAACGCTCGACGCGCTCAAGGCCGGGCTGAGCCTGGCGGAAACCAATCTTGCCGATGCCTCGCTTGATGCGCCGGCTGACGGCATCATCCAGACCCGCATTCTCGAACCCGGCGACATGACCTCGCCGCAGCGTCCGGCCTACACGCTCGCGCTTTCGAATCCGATCTGGGTACGGGCCTATGTGAATGAAACCGATCTCGGCCGGATTCATGCCGGGATGCCGGCCGAGGTCACCAGCGACAGTTTTCCCGGCAAGCAATACGCCGGCTGGATCGGTTTCATCTCGCCGACCGCGGAATTCACACCCAAGACGGTTGAAACAACCGAACTGCGTTCGAGCCTCGTCTATGAGGTCCGGATCTATGTCTGCAATCCGCAGAACCAGTTGCGGCTCGGCATGCCGGTCACCGCAACCGTGCTGCTCGACAGCAAGGCACATACAACACAAGCCTGCAAGTCGGCGGCATGACAACGCATGCTGAACAGACTGTTGCTCCGACGCTGCTCGACGTCGTCGGCGTCAGCAAATCGTTCACCTCGGCAGGACGCCGCGTTCAGGCGCTCAATGACGTTTCATTTTCCGTGCGCGCCGGCGAAGTCACCGGACTCATCGGTCCGGATGCGGCGGGCAAAACCACGCTTATGAGATTGACCACCGGTTTGCTGGTACCGGACCACGGGCACATCAGCGTGCTGGGTTTCGATGCCACGCGTGATTCGCTGGAGGTTCAGGCGACTGTCGGCTACATGCCGCAGCGCTTCGGGCTGTATGAAGACCTGTCGGTGCAGGAAAACCTCGATCTGTACGCGGATCTGCAGGGGGTGCCCGTCGCGGAACGCACGCCGCGCTATCAGGAGCTGATGAACATGACCGGGCTGGCGCCGTTCACGCGCCGCCTCGCCGGAAATCTGTCCGGCGGCATGAAACAGAAACTGGGACTCGCCTGCACGCTGATCCGCGCGCCGCGGCTGCTGCTGCTTGACGAACCGACCGTCGGCGTGGATCCCGTCTCACGCCGCGAGTTGTGGGTGATCGTGTACCGTCTGGTACGTGAACAGGGCATGAGCGTACTGCTCAGCACTGCCTATCTCGACGAAGCCGAGCGTTGCACCGACGTGATCCTGATGCACGAGGGCCGCGTTCTGGGTCAGGGCCGTCCGGCAGATCTCGCCGCAAGCTTGCGCGGGCAAACGTTCAATGTGCGCGCACCCGGGCTCAACAAGCGCCTGCTGCAACAGCGCATCAGCCGCGCGCCAGGCGTTACCGATGCGGTGATCCAGGGTGAGTATGTACGCGTGGTCATGGCCAAAGCCGTCACACCCACAGTGCACGAACTGCTTGGCGATGATACAGCCGCCACGATCGAACCGGTGGCGCCGCGATTTGAAGACAGCTTCATTGTCCGCATTCACTCCGGTGAACCCTCGCAGCCCGCGCTCAGCATAGACGGGGCCGTGAAGGAAATATCCTCTCAAAACTCTGCGCCGGTCATCGAAGTCCGCAACCTCTCGCGCCGGTTCGGCGATTTCTTCGCCGTCCGCAACCTCAGTTTCGGCGTGCAGCGCGGTGAGGTCTTCGGCCTGCTCGGTGCCAACGGCGCCGGCAAGACCACCACGTTTCGCATGCTCTGCGGACTTCTTCCGCCCAGCGACGGCCGGCTGCAGGTCGCGGGCGTGGATTTGCGCACTGCCGCCGCGACGGCGCGGGCGCGCATCGGCTACATGTCGCAGAAATTCTCGCTGTACGAAAATCTGACCGTTCGGCAGAATCTTGATTTCTTTGCCAGCGCCTACGGCCTGAAGAAGGAACGCAAACGGAGTCGCGTGCACTGGGCGCTGGAGCAGTTTGAACTGATTCCGTATGCCGGTGACGACGCCGGCAACCTGCCGCTCGGATTCAAGCAGCGGCTCGCGCTTGCGGCCGCACTGATGCACGAGCCGGATATCCTGTTTCTCGATGAGCCGACGTCCGGTGTGGATCCGCTGGCGCGCCGCGAATTCTGGCAACGCATTACGGCACTGTCGCAACACGGCGTGACGGTGCTGGTCACCACCCACTTCATGGAAGAAGTGGAGTATTGCGACCGGCTTGTGATCATGGCCGCCGGCGAGTTGCTGCGACTCGGCTCACCCGAAGATATCAAGCGTGCAGCCGCCACGCCGGATCATCCGGAACCCACCATGGAGGAAGCCTTTATCTCGCTCATTGAAACACATGCCGCCGGAAAGGAGGCGGCATGAACACGGCTGCGGCGACCCGCGGTGGCAGTCGGATGCGGCTGCGCGGGTTATTGCGCAAGGAATTTCTACAGATCGTCCGCGATCCCAGCAGCATCGCCATCGCGCTGATCATGCCCGTTCTGCTGCTGCTGCTGTTTGGTTACGGCGTATCGCTCGACGCCAAACACGTGCCGCTCGCACTGGTGGTTGATCAGCCGAGTGCCGAGACGGCGAGTTTTACCTCGGCGTTCACCGCGACCGACTATTTCAATGCACATTATTTTTCCGATCTGCCGGACGCCCGCCGCGCGATGATGACCGGTCAGGTGGACGGCATCGTACGGCTGCGCAGCGACTTCAGCAGCCACTTCCATCGCGGTGACGCCGCTCCGATTCAGGTGCTGGTGAACGGCGTCAATGCCAACAATGCGCGCCTGATTGAAGGCTACATTAACGGTGTCTGGGCCGCCTGGCTCGCCACCCAGTCGCAGCAGACCGGCCAGCCGCTGAGCATTCCGGTTGCGATGCAACAACGCATCTGGTTCAACAGCGCCGTACGCAGCAAGGACTTTCTGGTGCCAGGCCTGATTGCGGTGATCATGACATTGATTGGTGCCATGCTGACCGCGCTGGTGATGGCGCGCGAATGGGAACGCGGCACCATGGAAGCGCTGATGATCACGCCGGTCACCATGCCGGAAATCCTGATCGGCAAGCTGATACCGTACTTCGTACTCGGCATGGGCGGTATGGCCCTGTCGGTTGGCATGGCGCTGTGGCTGTTCAACGTGCCGCTGCACGGCTCGATCCTCCTGCTGTTCTTCTGCGCGTCCCTGTTCATGCTGGCATCGCTCGGCATGGGGTTGCTGATCTCGGTCGTGGCACGCAGTCAGTTCGTCGCCGGCCAGGTGGCACTGGTGGCGACGTTCCTGCCGGCATTCCTGCTGTCCGGTTTCATTTTCGACATTGACAGCATGCCGCACATCGTTCAGGCCATCACCTACGTCGTCGCCGCCCGGTATTTCGTTTCGATTCTGCAAACGCTGTTCCTGGCCGGCAATATCTGGGCGATCGTGATTCCCAACGCGCTGGCACTGATAGTCATGGCCGTGCTGTTTCTCGCGGTCGCCCGCAAACGCTCGCGCAAACGGCTGGACTGACCGCCATGTGGCCGCGAATCTTCGCCCTCGCGCTCAAGGAACTGCTCGCCATGCTGCGCGACCCGCGCAGCCGCTTTGTGGTAATCGGTCCGCCGATTATCCAGCTGCTGGTGTTCGGTTACGCGGCCACATTCGATCTGAATCACGTCAAGTATGCCGTGTATGCCGAAGATCACGGCGCAGCGGCACGTCAGTTGTTGGCCGATTTTGCCGGATCGCCGAATTTCCTGCTGGCCCGGAACATTGACCGTGAAACGGACATCCGTGAACTGGTTGAGCGCCGCGACGTGCTGATGGTGGTTCACGTAGGACAACAGTTCAGCCGCGATATCGCGCTCGGCCGGCCCGCGCCGCTACAACTCATCATCGACGGCCGCAATTCGAATACGGCCCTGGTTGCGCTGGGTTACGCGCAGGAGATCGTCAACCGCTTCAATGCTGACTGGACCGAAACACACGGGCTGACGGGCCCGCCGGCCGTGATACAAAGTCGTGCCTGGTTCAACCCGAATCTCGAAAGCCGCTGGTTCTTCGTGCCGGGGCTCGCCGGCCTTATCGTGCTGGTGGTGACACTGGCGGTCACCGCCCTGTCTATCGCGCGCGAACGCGAACACGGAACGTTCGATCAGCTGCTGGTCACACCGATGACGCCGCTCGATATCCTGCTCGGCAAATCGTTGCCGGGCGTCCTGATCGGAATCGCGGAAGGTACCTTCATCGTTCTGGTCACGATATTCTGGTTCAATGTTCCGTTACTCGGCAGCCTGCTCGCATTCTATGTCGGATTGCTGCTGTTTCTGCTGTCCGCAGTGGGCATGGGCCTGATGATATCGTCGCTGTGCGCGACGCTGCAGCAGGCGCTGCTTGGCACGTTTCTGTTCATGATGCCCGCCGTGATTCTGTCCGGTTTTGCGACGCCGATTGCCAACATGCCGAAGCCGGTGCAGTGGCTCACCCTCGCCGACCCGTTGCGTTACTTCCTGGTCGTGGTGCGCGATGTGTTTCTCGAAGGATCGTCATTCGGCGTGCTGTTCCATCAGCTATGGCCCATGGCTGTAATCGGCGTCGTGAGCATGGCGCTGGCGAGCTGGCTGTTCCGCCACCGCCTGTACTAGCAGTGCCGCTTCCAGCGGTTTGGCAGGTCAGCAGCGCGGCGGTAGAATAGTCCCAGTCGCATTCCTTTTCTCTCATCCCAAACCAGGATTTCCCATGCAAATTGCCAAAAATACCGTGGTTTCCATTGATTACACCCTGACCGACGACAGCGGCGAGGTTCTCGACAGCTCCAAAGGCCAGGAACCGTTGGCATACCTGCATGGCTCAGGAAACATCATTCCCGGCCTTGAAGAGGCGCTGGAAGGCAAGCAGGCCGGTGAACAGGTCAAGGTTGCCGTGCCGCCCGAAAAAGGCTACGGGCTGCGCAACGAGTCAATGACCCAGCAAGTGCCGCGCAACATGTTCGACACCCAACAGGAAATCAAACCCGGCATGCGCTTTCACGCAGAGAGCGAACATGGCACGCATACCGTTACCGTTACCGCGGTAGACAATGAGCATGTCACCGTTGACGGCAATCATCCGCTTGCCGGCAAGGTGCTGAATTTCGATGTGAGCATTATCGAAGTTCGTGCCGCCACCGACGAAGAGCTGTCGCACGGGCACGTGCATGGCCCGCACGGCCATCATCATTAAAAACCGCCCTGCGCACGACTGAGAGTGTCTGGAAATAGCGCGGGTAACCGCGCTATTTTTCAGGCTTCTTGCGTTTGTCGAGACGTCGCTGACGCTTGGCAACCTTGGCCTGTTTCGGTGTCATCTTCCTGCGCCGTTCCGAATACGGATTTTTTCCGGTGCGAAATTCGATGCGCACCGGAGTGCCGTACAGATCGAACGCGTCGCGGAACGTGTTGGCAAGATAGCGTTGATACGCATCCGGAACCGACTCGGTCTGGTTGCCGTGTATCACGATGACCGGTGGATTGCGTCCGCCCTGATGCGCATAGCGCAGCTTGATGCGGCGGCCTTTCACGATCGGCGGCTGATGCTGCTTGATTGCCGCTTCGAGTACACGGGTCATTTCCGGAGTCGAAATTTCGCGATTCGCCGCGCGGTGTGCCTGATCAACGGCGCGCATGACATCGCCGACGCCGGTGCCATGCAGCGCCGAAATGAAAAACAGTCTTGCAAAGTCCAGAAACGGCAGCTTGACATCAATCAGCCGTTTGACGTTATTGCGCTGATCCGCATCCAGTCCGTCCCACTTATTGACGGCAATAACCAGCGCACGGCCACGTTCAACGGCTAGACCTAGCAGCGACGCATCCTGTTCGGTGATTCCTTCGCGCGCATCGAGCACGGCGATGACCACCTGTGCCCGATCGATCGCCTGCAGCGTTTTGACGACGCTGAACTTCTCGATCATCTCGCTGACGCGCGCGCGGCGCCGCACCCCTGCAGTATCAATCAGGGTGTATTTGCGGCCTTCCCGTTCAAATGGTACGAAAATGCTGTCGCGGGTGGTGCCCGGCTGATCGAAGGCAATCAGACGCTCTTCACCGAGCAGGCGGTTGATGAGCGTGGATTTACCGACATTGGGTCGCCCGATCACGGCAACGTGGATGCGCGACTCATCGGTCGGCGCCTCGCCGTCCTGATCGGCAGGCAGTGCATCGAGAATCGTCTGCATCAGATCCGCGACGCCATGGCCGTGCGCCGCGGCAACCGCGTGCGGTTCACCAAGGCCCAGGGCATGGAATTCGCCCGTCACCATTGCCGCATTCATGCCTTCGGTCTTGTTGACGGCGAGATACAAAGGCTTGCCGGCGCGCCGCAATTGCGCTGCGATGGTCTGGTCCGCGCTGGTAAGACCCGCCCTTCCGTCCACCAGAAAAATCGCCGCGTCCGCCTCTTCGAATGCTTTCATCGTCTGGCGCGCCATCAGGCCCATGATGCCCTCGCCTTCCCCGTCCAGTCCGCCGGTATCCACCACAACATAAGGACGCGGACCTACTCTGCCGAAGCCGTACTGGCGATCGCGCGTCAGACCGGGGACGTCCGCAACCAGCGCATCCCGTGAACGGGTGACGAAATTGAAGAACGTGGATTTGCCGACATTGGGGCGGCCGACGAGGGCGATGACTGGCAGCATGATTGGATTCGCACTCGCAATTGACATCCGGGCGGCTCGCACCGCCCGGTTAGGGTATCACTTAAACGCGCTGCGGCAGGCTTATTGCTTTTGTGTGGCCTGCGGCACGATCCGGTACGCCGCGAGTTCGCCCCCGGTGGACAGCGCGACCAGCAGTCCGCCGGCAACGATCGGCGGCGCCTGAATGGCGTCGCTGTCGAGTCTTGTACGTGCGACGAAACTGCCGTCGGCTGCCGACATGAAATGCAGGTAGCCTTCGAGATCGCCCACCACCACTGTCCCGTTGTAAGGCACCGGCAGCGTGACATCGCGCGCACGCAAGGCCGGCTGAGTCCACACCGGAACGCCGGTGTCCTTATTGAGCGCCCACACGCCGCCGTGCACGTCGCTCACATAGGCATATTGGGAGTCGGCGCTGACGCCGGTGTAACTGGACATCTCCCGGCTCCACAGCAGCTCACCGGTGTCCGGAGAGATCTCCGCGACCTTGCCCTGGTAGGTCACCGCGAACAGGTTGCCTGCTGCGTAGCTGACCAGTCCGTCCAGATCGACCAGCCGCGACAATTCGTCGCTTCCGCTCGGTGTCGCTACCGTCGCTTCCCAGCGCTGGTTGCCGTCTGCAAGATTCAGCGCCAGCAACTTGCCGCTGTTCAATCCAACATAGACCCGGTTGCCGACGATGAGCGGCGCTGAACTGCCGCGCAAGGACAGTTTGGGCGGTTCGCGGGAAACGTTCCAGAGTTTCTGCCCGGAATCCGGAGCCAGGGCAATCACGCGGCCGTCGGTTGTGTGCAGCACCACGGCGCTGTCGCTTACCGCCGGACTTGCGAGCACTTCGGCCGCGACGTTGACACGCCACAACTGCTTGCCGCTTGCCGCGTCAACGGCAAGAACGGTACCGTCAGTGGCCGCCGCCACCACCATATTGGCACCGACACCCGGCCCCGCACTGAAAGGAATGTCGGTGGACACCTTCCAGAGCTGGTCGCCGTTCTTGAGCCGAAACGCATAAAGATCGCCGTTATTTGAAGCGGTATAGACATTGCTGCCGTCGCTCGCCGCCACCACGCCGAGATGCAGAATGGCATCGGAGGAACCGATGGAACGGCTCCACACTTCGTCCACCTTGACACTCGGCGTGAACTTGACCAGCGGCGCTGGCGGCTCGACGTTGCTGCTAAGACAGCCGGTCAACAGTAACGCCACGGCACAGGCGCAGATAACGGCTAGGTTCTTCACTTGGATTTTGCTCCGCCGGCCAGATTGTTCAGTTTCATCTGGATCAGCGACTTGTCACCCATGTCGTCGGTCCATTTGGCGAGCGCCTGCTGATACGCCGCGCGTGCCTTGTCCGTGTCGCCGAGTTTCACATAAGCGTCGCCGCGCACGTCATCGTAAAGCGCGGCGAATCCGCCGGCATCCGTCACATTCAATGCAGCGAGTGCGGCCTGGGCATCGCCAACCGCCAGCTTCACGCGTGCCAACCGCAGCTTCGCCAGCAACACCAGGTTCTGATCCTTTGAATGCTGGATTGCCCAGGTCAGCATATCCATGCTGTCGTCCGGCTTGTTGTTTTCGATGTCGTAACGCGCAATGGCAAGCGCCGCCTGCGCCGCATAAGGTGTATCGGAATATTCGCCGGTGAGCTGATCCTTGAGCCTGAGCGCTTCCGCGCCGTTGTTGGCAACCAGCGCGTCATTCATCTTGTTGAACAGCGCGGACGCGGAGACGGCACGTGTCTGCACACGGTGCTGCCAGTAACGCCAGCCGCCGATGATGATCAGCGCGATGATAATGCCGGCAAGAATGGAACGGTAATTGTCCAGCCACCATTTCTTGAGGCGTTCGGCCTGTTCTTTATCTGAAAGATACTCGTCCACATTCCACTCCTGAAGGTTCCGGCGCAATGCTTACGCCACGTATTTCAATCCACCCAGACCGACAGACGCGCCGCCAGCGCGTCCCAGTCCAGATCAACCTGTTCGGCATCGTTGCGCAGCGGCTTCAGGGCGGCACGCTGCGCCCGTGCTTCCTCGTCGCCCACGATGATCGCCACCCGCGCGCCGGATTTGTCCGCGCGCTTGAGCTGATTCCCGAAACTGCCGCCGCTGCAATCCATGACCAGGCGCAGCCCCGGGAGCGCGTCGCGCAATTTCTCGGCCAGCAGAAAGCCTGCGCGCTCGGCGCTGGCGCCGACGCGCACGAGGTAGGCATGCGGCGCGGAATCGGGCACCGCGACGCCCTCTTCATCCATGAGCGCGACGAGCCGTTCCACGCCCATGGCAAAGCCGACTGCGGGCGACGGCCGTCCGCCAAGTTGCGTCACCAGTCCGTCGTAGCGCCCGCCGGAACACACCGCGTCCTGTGCGCCGAGCCGGTCGGTAATCCATTCGAAAACCGTGCGCGAATAGTAATCAAGTCCGCGCACCAGACGCGGATTCACCGTGTATCTGACACCGGCGGTATCCAGCAGCGCTTTCAGTTCCTCGAAGTGCCGCGCCGATTCTTCATCCAGGTGATCCAGCAGACTCGGCGCACCGGCAATCACGTCGCGCATTTCCGGCGCTTTGCTGTCCAGTACCCGCAGGGGGTTGGTTCCCAGTCGCCGCTTGCTGTCGTCGTCGAGTTTGTCCTGATGGTGCGACAGATAGGCGACCAGCAATTCGCGGTATGTGCCGCGCGCTTCCGGCGTGCCGAGCGAGTTGATCTGCAGGGCCACGTCACCGATGCCAAGCCGCTTCCACAGGCGTGCCAGCATCACGATCAGTTCCGCATCCACATCGGGACCGGTCAGACCGAACGCTTCGGCACCGATCTGGTGGAACTGGCGATAACGCCCCTTCTGCGGACGTTCATGCCGGAACATGGGGCCCGCGTACCACACACGCTGCACCTGGTTGTGCAGCAATCCGTTCGACAAGCCGGCGCGCACACAGCCCGCCGTGCCCTCCGGACGCAAGGTCAGGCTTTCGCCATTGCGATCCTCGAAACTGTACATCTCCTTCTCGACGATGTCGGTGACTTCGCCGATGGAGCGCGCAAACAGTTCGGTTTTTTCCAGAATCGGAAAGCGGATCTCGCGGTAACCGTATGCGGACAACACCTCACGCGTCACAGCTTCCAGCTGCTGCCAGCGCGGCGTCGCGTCCGGCAGGATGTCGTTCATGCCCCTGACGGGCTGGATCAGATTGGCCAATGGAATATCCCGAGTTGTTCTGTCCGGCCGGTCAGTTCGCCTGACCGGTTGCTGCTTTGGAGCCACCCAACCGGAAACGCGCCGTATTGTCGGAGCGCGTAAACGGCGTCTGATCGAATCTGGCCCCGTTGAGCTTGACGCTCACGCCGGGTGCATTGCCCAGAAACACCTGCAGCGGACCCGCGCCGGACACATTCACATGCTCGCCCGCGGGCGCCAGATCGTAATACAGGCGCTGGCCATTGACGTCATAGACCTCGATCCATGACGCCTGATTCAGCGTAAATTCGACATGTGTAGGCGTGCCAACGTTCGCAGCGGCCGCCGTCGCCGGTTTCGACACAGGCACACTGGCACCGGATGCCGTCGGTAAACGGCGTGGCAATTCAATCGGCTTGCTCACGTGCGGCGGCGACCCAACTGTCCGGTTGACAGCGGATTCCGGGCGCGGCGATACGGGCTGTTCAGAAGCCGCCCCTGCCGCGCCGGTCGCCTGTGCAGCCCGCGGCGCAGCAACGGTAGCAGGTGCCGGCAGCACGGGCACGGCCACGACCGACTTTCCGGAATTGGCGATCGTTGCGGTTCCGGCACCCGGCTGTTCACGGTGCATCCACCATGTTACCGCCAGCGCGCACAACACGATGATTACCAGCAAAGAGAAAACCCAAGTTGTCGCTTTCGGCGCGCCACTGTCGGCTTTCTGAGTAACCAGCGGCGGCGGTGCGGGTTTGTCGCCCTCCTCCTCGTAGCGCGTCAGCACCTCATCCTCGTGCAATCCGAGCAACCGCGCATAGTTGCGCAGGTGTCCGCGCACAAAAATTGGTGCACCGAGGGTGGCGTAATCGCCGCGCTCGAGGGCATCGAGTATCGCGTCGCCGATATGCAGCTCCTGCGACGCCTGATGCAGAGACAATCCACGGCGCTCGCGCGCTGCGCGGAGTTCCGCGCCGAGCGCGGTACGCGGGTTGTTGCGTTCAGGCCCGGACTGCGCGTTCATGGCGTTTGATCGAGTTGTTGTGCCTGCGGCGAATTGGGGAACAGATCGCGCAACTTCTTCGCGTAGTTCGCGGCACCCTGCATGTTCCCAAGCGCGCGCTCGGTCTGTACGCCGAGCAGCAGCACTTCCGGCCTCGGCTGAGGAGCAACACTGGAGAACCGCTCAATGAATGCGCGGGCCTGCAGGTATTTCTTCTGCTGATAACTGATTTCCGCCATGTGGAACAGGGCCGCCGGGAAGATGGGATTGATGTCCAGCGCCTTGCGGAAATACTGCTCGGCGGCTTTCATGTCCGGAATCTGGCTGGCACACACTCCGGCGTTGGTATATGCAGCGTCCGGCGTCGAGTAAAGCGGATTCTGCGCCGCATTCAGAAAATATTTCAGCGATTTTTTCTGCTTGCCGTGCTGACACAAAAACACGGCGTAATTGTTCTGCACCTTGGGATCATCGGGCGCCTTGTCGAGTGCCGTCTGATAACTGTCGTCCGCCTTGTCCGTGTCGCCGATGCTGTCGTACAGCAGACCGAGGCCCAGATACGCATCTGCATTATCGGAATTCTGCTGGATGGCCTTCTGCAGTTTCTGCATCGCGAGATCGCGATTGCCCTGTTGCAGATACGCGATACCGAGTTGCGTGTTGTACTCGGAAGCCTGCTTCATCGAAACCTTGTCGCCCTGGAACTGGGTCCCGCCGTTACTGACACAACCGGTCAGCACGCCCGCCAGCACCAGCGCGCCACTCCATCGCATCAGCCTGCTCATGCGTTTACCTCCAGGCGTTTGGCCGCCTTGCGCTCTTCCCGACGAATCCGGTCCTGTACCTTCCCGGCGAGCTGTCCGCAGGCGGCGTCAATGTCATCGCCGCGGGTGCGGCGGGTGATGGTGACGATCCCGTGCTGCCACAGGTATTCGGCAAAACGATCAATCACCGGTTGGGGTGAACGCCGGTATTGCGTACCCGGAAACGGATTGAACGGAATCAGGTTTACCTTCGCAGGCACGTCCCGCAACAATGCGACAAGTTCACGCGCGTACTGCAGGCTGTCGTTGACTCCATCCAGCATCACGTATTCAAAAGTCACGTGCACGTGACGGTGATCCTGATTGGCAACATAGTGCCGGCAGGCATCCATGAGTTCGGCAATCGGATGGACTTTATTGATCGGCACCAGCACGTCGCGCAGCGCATCGTTTGGCGCATGCAGCGACACTGCCAGCGCCACGTCGCACTCCTCGGCAAGCTTGTACAGGTTCGGCACCAGGCCGGAGGTGCTCAGCGTCACGCGGCGTTTCGACAGGCCGTAGCCCAGGTCATCGAGCAGAATCCGCAGCACCGGCAGCACGTGTTTGTAGTTCGCCAGCGGCTCGCCCATGCCCATCAGCACGACGTTGGTGATCGCCCGATCCATGCCGTGGGTCGCGCCGAGGCGCTGGTTCGCGAGCCACACCTGGCCGATAATTTCGGCACTGGTGAGATTGCGGTTGAAGCCCTGCTTGCCGGTCGCACAGAAGCTGCAATCCATGGCACAGCCGACCTGCGAGGAGATGCACAACGTGCCCCGCTCGCTGTCGGGAATGAATACCGTTTCAATCCCGTTCGATGCATCCATCTGCAGCAGCCATTTGCGCGTGCCGTCTTCCGAGATCTGCTCGGTGATCACGTCGGGGACGCGGATTTCCGCACACTCGGCCAGCTTCGCGCGGAGCTGCTTGCCGAGATCAGTCATCAAATCGAAGTCGGCAACCCCGCGCTGATACACCCATTGCATAAGCTGACGCGCCCGAAACGGCTTCTCGCCGAGGCCGACGAAAAACGCCTCCAGGGCCTGGCGATCCAGGCCCAGAAGGTTCTGTTTTGATGTCACGTCATTCATGCGCTGGCGCTGCACTCAGCGAGTGCGGGGACAAAGGTCCAGATTCGAGAAAAAGAAGCTGATTTCCTGCTTCGCCGTCTCCGGTGCATCCGAGCCGTGCACTACGTTCTCGTCCACGGTCTTGGCAAAATCGCGGCGGACGGTGCCCGGCTCCGCCTTCTGCGGATCGGTCGCGCCCATGATTTCGCGGTTCTTGAGAATCGCGTTCTCGCCTTCGAGCACCTGCACCATGACCGGACCGGAAATCATGAAGTCCACCAGTGGCTTGAAGAACGGGCGCTCGCGATGCACCGCGTAAAAGGCTTCCGCCTGGGCGCGCGACAGGTGCAGCATGCGGGCCGCCACGATTTTGAGGCCGGCCTTTTCAAAGCGGGCATAGACTTCGCCGATGATGTTCTTCGCCACACCGTCGGGCTTGACGATGGACAGGGTACGCTCGATAGCCACGAAAACGACTCCAGAAACAGGGGGTTAAGGGCTTGCCGGGCCGGCACGGCCGGTCCGCCCCATGGTCCCTTGAGACCACGGGATTTCAGCAAGTTCAAAGGGTTAAGTGTACCGGGCGGGGGATGGGTCAGGCAATGAAAAGACGATTTGCGCCCTTAAAAACAGACTCAAACCGTAAAACTCTCCCCGCAGCCGCATTCGTCCTTGACGTTCGGATTGCGGAACTGGAAGGATTCGCTCAGGCCATGGCGGACGAAATCCACTTCAGTGCCGTCCAGAAACGGCAGACTCTCACGGGCCACAACGACTTTCACGCCGCGGTCTTCGAATACGACTTCGTCGGCACCCGCTTGATCGGCATAATCAACGACATAGGCAAAACCGGAACAGCCGGTTTTCTTGATGCCCAGACGCAATCCCACGCCGCTGCCCCGTTTTTCAAGGTAGCTGGTCACCCGTTTCGCGGCGGAATCGGTCAGGGTAATGGCCATGGTCAGGTTCGTCCTCGTTCGAGATCGGCCTCGTTCGGCCGATGCTGCCTATTGTAACTCCGAACCGCGGCCCGCACGGCATCCTCCAGCACCAGCACCGCGCCGCGCTTTTCGGCAGGCAGTTCCAGTTGCCCGGCGAGCGCCATGCCGCGCCAGGCCGCGGCCTCATCCAGTGTCAGGCCCTGCAGCGCCTCGCTGGCCAGCGAACACAGGGCAATGGTGGCCGGATCGCCATAGACCCGATACCGGCAGGCGGCAATGCGGCCGTCAGCAGCGAGTTGCAGTTGCACCGTAATCTCCCGACCGTGACGCGACGCGCCGGCGCGGCCTTCCAGAACGGAAGGCGTATCCGGCGGAAACACGCCGCTGTTGCGCGGCGCGCGGAAATGCTCCAGCAGGAGTCCGGCAGGAATCAGCGCCATGCTTCAGCCGGCAAGCGCCAGCGCCTTGAGGCGTTCGTATTCCTCGATCACGATCTTCGCCGCGGCATCGACGTCATCCGCCGTCGTGAACCGGCCCAGACTGAAGCGCAGGCTCGAACCGGCCAGCTCGTCGTCGCGGCCCAGCGCACGCAGGACATACGACGGTTCGGCACTGGCGGCGCTGCACGCCGACCCGCTGGAAACCGCCAGGCCGCTGCAACCGAACAGCAGGCTTTCGCCTTCGATACCGGGGAAACTCACGTTGAGAATGCTTGGTACGCGCTGCGACGGATGTCCGTTCATCAACGCGACGGGGATCGCTGCGTGCAGCGCGCTCCACAACCGCTCGCGCAATGCCGCGAGTGTCGGCGCTTCGTCGGCGAGCTGTTCGCGCGCGATACGGTAGGCCTCGCCCATGCCGACAATCTGATGGGTGGCGAGCGTGCCGGATCGCATGCCGGCTTCGTGATGACCACCGTGAATGATCGGCTCGAGATTCACGCGCGGCTGACGCCGGACATACAGGGCACCGATGCCTTTCGGTCCGTACACCTTGTGCCCCGAAAGCGACAGCAGGTCCACATGCATTGCCTTGACATCAATCGGCAGTTTGCCGGCGCTCTGCGCGGCATCAACGTGAAACAGTGCCCCGCGCGCATGCACAATTGCACTGATGGCGGCGATGTCGTTGGCGGTGCCGATCTCGTTGTTGACGTGCATGATCGAAACCAGCACGGTGTCGTCGCGCATCGCGGCCGCAACGGCATCGGGCTGGATCAGTCCGTCGCGATCCGGCTTGAGATAAGTCACCTCGAAGCCTTCGCGTTCCAGTTGCCCGCAGGTATCGAGCACCGCCTTGTGTTCGATTTTTGACGTCACGATGTGGCGGCCCTGATCGCGATGAAAATGCGCCACGCCCTTGAGCGCCAGGTTGTCGGATTCCGTCGCGCCGGAAGTCCACACGATCTCCATGCTGTCGGCATTGATCAGGGAGGCAACATCGGCACGTGCTTTTTCGACTGCCGCACGCGCCGCACGCCCGGGCGCGTGCATCGAGGATGGATTGGCAAACACGCCGTCGCGGGTCAGGAATTCCGCCATGCGTTCGGCAACCCGCGGATCGACCGGCGTGGTGGCCGCGTAATCGAGATAGATGGTGGTATCGAGTTTTTTCATGCCCAGGCAACCGCTCCACGGTTTGCGTGTGTGATGACGGTCAATGCATTCAGCAATGAATCCACGTCCGCCGGCGTATTTTCCGTACCGAAACTGACACGTACCGCGCCGCGTGCCGTCGCATCGTCCAGTCCCATTGCTTTCAGCACGTGACTCGGGCGGCCGCTGCCGCTGTGACAGGCCGACCCGCTCGAAACGGCGATGCCGCGCTTGTCGAGTTCCATGACCACTGCTTCCCCGTCGAACCCCTGCACACCGATCTGCACCGTATTCGGCAGCCGTTCCGCATCCTGCGCAAACACCTGAATGCCGGGCAGCGCGCGCAACCCGTTCTCGAAACGTTCACGCAGGGCGCACATTGCCGGGATGCGCTGCTGGAGTTCGGCGCACGCGAGTTCCGCCGCTTTGCCGAAGCCGACGATACTGGCGAGATTCTCGGTCCCACCGCGCCGGCCCTGCTCCTGTCCACCGCCATCAACGAGTGGCGTCAGCAGCACGCTCTTGCTCACGAGCAAGGCGCCCACCCCGCGCGGCCCGTTGAGCTTGTGCGCCGACAGCGTCATCAGATCCACGCCCAGTGCGGCGAAATCCACCGCCATCTTGCCGGCCGCCTGCACCGCATCGGTGTGCATCAGCGCGCCGTGCGCATGTGCACATTCTGCAAGCGCCCGTATGTCCTCAATTACGCCGGTTTCATTGTTCGCCAGCATCACGGAGACGAGCCGCGTTGACTGCGTGCACAGACGATCCAGTGCATTGACATCAACGCGACCGGACGCATCGACCGGAATGCGTTGCACCGGCCAGCCGCTCGCCGCCAGTGCGTCAGCCGGCCCCTGCACCGCGGCGTGCTCGATTGCACTAACCAGTAACTGCCCGTCCGGTTGACCGCGGCACACGCCCTTGAGCGCGAGATTGTCGGCTTCGGTACCGCCGCTGGTAAATACCACCTGCGACGGCTCCACGTTGACCAGTGCCGCCACCTGCCGCCGTGCGGTTTCGAGTGCGGCATGCGCCGCGCGCCCGAAACGATGCACGCTAGACGGGTTGCCCTGCACGCCTTGCAGCCACGGCAACATGGCTTCGAGCGCCCTCGCGTCCAGCGGCGTGGTCGCGTTGTGGTCGAGATAGATAGTCATCGTGTCAGTGCGCGCTTGACGGGCGCCTTGAAGGTCATGGTTTGTTCGCTGCCGGTGCGCGCCGACTGCGATTTCACCAGCTTGGCCAGCGTCACGCCACTCAGAAAGCGTTCAATCTCGTTGCTGAGGCTTTCCCACAATTCGTGCGTGAGACACGGTCCGCCGCCGTGACAGTCGCGGTTGCCGCCGCAGCGCGTGGTGTCGAACGACTCGTCCACCGCGCGAATGATATCGGCCACCGAAATTTCAGCCGGTGGCTTGCCGAGGTTGTAGCCGCCGCCCGGCCCGCGCGTACTCGCCACCAGACCGGTGCGACGCAGGCGCGTGAACAACTGTTCGAGATACGGGAACGAAATCTCCTGGCGCGTGGAAATTTCATTCAGACACACCGGACCCTCGGCGTCATGCAATGCCAGATCGAGCATTGCGGTGACGGCATAGCGTCCTTTGGTGGTCAGTTTCATGTCAGGGGTGAATCCGGCAGCTGAACTGTGGGCTGGCCGCCTATTATATAGCCAGGAATCCGTCAGGTCCGGCCGGCGCGGCCGCCCTGCAGTGCCTTGAGCAGACCGCGCAGGATATTGATTTCATTCTGATCCGGGCGGATGCGGCCGAACAGGTGCCGCAATCGGCGCATCAGATGACGCGGGTTGTCCGGATCGAGAAAGCCGCTTGCCAGTGCCGCGGATTCCAGATGGCTGTAAAGCCCCTCCATTTCGTCCGCCGTGGCAAGCGGCACGGATGCCGCGGCCGGTTGCGGCGGCGACACCCTCGCCAGCATGAATTCGTACGCCACGACCTGAACCGCGGCGGCAAGGTTGAGCGAGGCATAGTCCGGGTTGGCGGGAATGTGCAGATGGAGCTGGCAACGGTCCAGCTCCTCGTTGGTCAGGCCGGTGCGCTCGCGGCCGAACACCACCGCGACGTCCTGCTCTGGCGCGACCGCCATCAATTCAGCGACTGCTTCGCGCGGCGGCAGGCAGACCGGCCCAAGCGCGCGCTGCCGTGCGCTGGTGCCGGCCACCAGCGCACACCCGGCCAGAGCGGCATCCAGATCGGGCGCCACGACGGCCCGTTCGAGCACGTCCACCGCGCCCGAGGCCCGGGCGCTGGCATCCGGATGCGGAAAGGCGGCCGGGTTCACCAGCACCAGGCGATCCAGCGACATGGTCTTCATGGCACGGGCGGCCGCGCCGATATTGCCGGGATGGCTGGTCTCCACCAGCACGATGCGGATGTGTCGTGACATGAATGATTGGGGCGGATATGGGGGTCGTGCTATTCTACGCGCCCTCGCCGTCCCACGGCTCGCTCTTTAACCGGACCCACTCTGTTTGCTTCGCTCGCGAAGAGGTTGCCATGCATCCGTTACTGAACATCGCCGTCAGCGCCGCGCGCCACGCCGGTGACATCATTGTCCGTCACGTCGATCGTATTGACCGGCTGACCATCAAAACCAAGGCACACAACGATTTCGTGAGTCAGGTGGACCGGCTTGCCGAAGAAGACATCATCCAGACTATCCGCAAGGCGCATCCGGATCACGCCATCCTCGCCGAGGAAAGCGGCGCGCAGGGCCGCAACGACGAGTTCGTGTGGGTGATTGATCCACTCGACGGCACCACCAATTTCCTGCACGGGTTTCCGGTTTTTTCCGTATCGATTGCACTCAAGATTCGCGGCCGTCTCGAACACGGCGTCATTTACGATCCCATGCGTCAGGAACTGTTTACCGCCAGCCGCGGCAGCGGCGCGCAGGTGGACGGCAAACGCATGCGGGTCAGCCAGCAGAAGACGCTCGAAGGCGCGCTGATCGGCACCGGTTTTCCGTTCCGCGAAAGCCAGAACATCGAAACCTACATGAAAACCTTCGAGGCCATCACGCGCAAGGCGGCCGGCATTCGCCGCGCCGGATCGGCCGCACTCGATCTCGCCTACGTTGCCGCCGGGCGGCTCGATGGCTTCTGGGAGATGGGACTCAAGGAATGGGACATCGCCGCCGGCGTGCTGATGATTCAGGAAGCCGGTGGCCTGAGCGGCAACCTGAACGGCATTTGGGACTATCCGGGAACCGGCGACATCCTCGCCGGCAATGAAAAGATCTTCAAAGCACTGGCCGCGGAATTCAAACCGTTACTCGGATATAACTGATGCGAATCGTGCCTGTTTGTGCGCTGCTTTTTGTGTCGACTGTGGCCACCGCGTCGCCGCGCGCCGCAACCGTGGCGCCGCTTACGGCACAGGTCACGCTCTCTGCGCATCTGGACGCCAGCGGCCAGCCGGCAATCGAAGCGCGATATCACCTGTCGCGTCCGGTGACCACACTCGCATTCAGCCGCGAAGCAAGCGGACTGCGCGAAAAGATGTGGGTACTGGATACGCGCGGGATTGCGTTCAACAAAGACCGCGTCGTATCCACCGATCGGCGCGCCTTCCGCGACTTCCGTCTTCACGTTTTGCCCTATACCGAATTCGTCAACCTGAACTACGCACCAGCGGTCATGTTCTCGGATCACAGCCTGGCGTTGTTCACCGGTTATTTCAATATCGCCGGCACCGGTGCAACCACTGAATTTCGTGTCGGCGACTCCGACGTGCCGGTCCTTGTCTATGGCCAACCGGCCAGCGGCCGCTTCAGGCGCAACAGTTTTCCAAATGACGGCAGTTTCATTTATTTCGGCAAACTCCGGCCGATTCGCACCCCGAACAGTATTCTGGTGCTCGATCCGGACTTGCCCGCGTGGATCAAACAGTCCCTGATCAAGGATGTGCCGGATATCCTCAGCTTCTATGCACGAAACTATGGCAGCAAGCTGGAGCGGCGGACGTTCATTTTGTTCAACTGGAATGAACGGCACGCGCAGGGTAAAACCGATTACAAGGGCGATTCGCTCGACGACAACATCGCCTTCACGGTCAGCGGTGCCAACTGGTCGAAACCGGACCTCGATACGCGTCAGGCCCTGGCACGTCTCATCGCGCATGAGTTGGCGCACCAATGGAATGCGCATCTGTTTGTCCCAAGCGATTTTTTCAACGGCAATGGCGGCAATTGGCTGCCGGAAGGCCAGGCGGAATTCTCCGCCAATCAGACCGGGTATCACTTCGGCTGGCTAAGCCGGCAGCAGTTGCTCGAAAACTACACCGCCGACATCAACAACTGCCTGCTGGCACCTGCCAACAAACCGATATCGCAACAGAATTGGGATAACAATGCGATCTATGGCTGCGGCGTAACGTTCAATCTGCTTGCCCAGGCGGCCTTGCAACAGGCTCGTCCGCAGCACTCGTTCTTTGATCTATGGCATGCAATCTATAACGATGCTGCGCACAACAAGCATCAGTATTCCGTCGCCGATTATCTTCAGGAATTTCAGCACCTGTCAGGCAACACTGCGCTGAGCAGCACGATCAATACGGTCGTGACGAAATCCGCGGCCAACAAGACCGCTCTCATCGTGTCGGCGCTTCAGCGACTGAAGTTCGGCTTCGTACGCGTATCCGACAACAACGCCGACATTGATTCCGGCCGGCAGGCCGCAAGCCAATTATTCTGGGCGATAATGCAGTCCGATTGCCATGGTTCGGTCAGCTTCTATACGTTACGGGATGGATTCCGCGTGGACCCCGTCAAGGGCTGCCAGGTGCTTACCAAACCGTACGTGGTAAAGGCGATTCAGGGCCAGCCGCTGTTCGAAAAAGGATTTGTCGCTTATCGGGCCGTGCTCAACGCCTGTGCGGCACATCTACCGTTTGAATTAGTCGTTGCAGGGCAATCTGCGCCGGTTAAACTCCAGTGCCCGGCCACCCTGCCTCCGATGCCGGAAATCATCCGGCTCACCAGCCTGCCCTGGCTGCCCGCAGCCTCGGTGAACAGGCAATCGGCAACCTCGCAGCACTGAGCACCAGACTGCTGAAGACATCATCGCGATATCAGCGCGAATATCCCCCGCGGATCGTGCAGCACCGCAATGCTGACAATAAACGCGAACATCGCAATCGCTACCACAAACAAGGCAAGTCTCAGCCAGTAAGGGCGTTTGATGCGGAACGCCAGCACACCCAGCACGATATAGGCGATCACGCAGAGCAGCTTTACGCCCAGCCACGTGACGTGCAGCGGATTGAGCTGCAGGATGAAAGCCAGCCACACCCCGAGAGACAGCAACACCGTGTCCACCACGTGCGGCAGCACTTTCCATAGCCGGTGCTTCAGCGGCTGCGCCGCCACCACGGTAAAGGTACCGCGCAGAATAAACAGTGCAATCGTCAGGCCCGCAAACAGAATATGGAGGTGTTTGACGCTGAGGTAAAGCATCGTCTCGTGCTCCCGCTATGACGGATTCGGGCCGGTCGGCGGCCGCTTGATATGTATCAAGTCCGCGCGCCGGCATCGCGGCTAGACTTGGGCTGGCGATCATGGGTAACCGCCGGACCGGCGGTATTCTATATCAACCGACTGGTGTGACCGATGAACACCCTGCTTTACCGGATGCCGATCATGCAAACCGCGTTGCTGCAACAACCGTTCAGACTGTTTTTCCTCGGCGCGTCGTTGTTCGCGAGCCTCGGGATGTTGCTGTGGGCGACCTTTCTGCATCTCGGCCTGCTGCCGGCAAGCAGCCTGTCGCCGCTGCTCTGGCATGGACATGAAATGCTGTTCGGCTTTGCCGGCGCACTGGTTGCCGGCTTCCTGCTGACGGCAGTGGCCAACTGGACCGGCCAGGCAACCACTACACCGTTGACGCTGACGCTGCTCATCGCGATCTGGTTGCTGGCACGACTGGGTTTCCTGATGCCGGACACCCTTCCCCTTGCACTCACCGCGACAGTCGATTGCGCATTCTTTCCTTTGCTGGCCGTGATCGTCGCGCGCCCCATCGTGCGTGCACGCAACTACCGCAATCTGTTCGTTGTCGGTCTCGTCGTCGCCTTTGCGCTGGCGGACCTGCTGTTCTTTCTCGGTGACACCGGTGTAATCAATCTTGCACCGACACGCACCCTGTTCTGGATGATTGATCTTCTGACTGTGCTGATGCTTGCGATCGGCGGTCGCGTGATTCCGTTCTTCACCGGACGCCGGCTGCCAACCGTGCAGGTCTATCGCAACGCCTGGCTGGACCGCTCCGTCAACGGCGGCGCGGCGCTGCTGGTCCTGCTCGATATCGTCACACCGGGAGGCGCGCTGCTCGGCGCGATGTCAATGGCCATCGCCGCGCTCGCACTCTGCCGCCTTATCGGCTGGCGTCCGTGGCAAACGGTTCGGGAACCGATGCTGTGGATCTTGCACCTCGGATATCTCTGGCTGAGCGCCGGCCTGACACTGCGCGGTATTGCGCTGCTCGGTGGCCCGCTGCGGGAAATCACCGCGCTGCACGCGATCACGGTCGGCGCGCTCGGCTCGCTCGCTATCGGCATGATGCTGCGGGTGTCGCAGGGACACACCGGACGCGTGATCACTGCGGGTCCGGTGATGGCCACGGTATTTCTGCTGGTCAGCGTGGCAACGGCACTTCGGCTCACGGAGCTTTCCGGCATGCTGCCGCTGGCTGGAACGCTGTGGGCTGTCGCTTTCGCGACGTTGTTTTTCAAATTGCTGCCGATCCAGTTCGGGCCGCCAAGAATGTAAAACCGTCGCGGAAAGAAAAAGGCGCCATCGGCGCCTTTTTCGTCTTGAACTGGCAAGCCAATTTCAAGGCATGTCGTCAACCGGCTGGTCTTCCTTGCGCCTGATCATCAGGTCCGCCTTGTTCAGGCCCAGCATCAGTGCGGTCGCACTCGCGATGTAAATCGACGAGTACGTGCCAACGATGATGCCGACAAACAGTGCCAGCGAGAAGCCGTGCAGTACCGGGCCGCCCAGAATCAGCAACGCGACCACCACGAGCAGGGTAACGCCCGATGTGATGATGGTGCGCGACAGCGTCTGGTTGATCGAGGTATTGATAATCTCGATCGGCGAGCCCTTGCGCATCTTGCGGAAGTTTTCGCGAATCCGGTCGAACACCACCACGGTATCGTTCACCGAATAGCCCATCACTGCCAACACCGCAGCCAGCACGTTGAGATCGAATTCAATGTGCAGCAGCGAGAAAAAACCCACCACGAACACGACATCGTGCAACGTTGCCGCGACGCCGCCCAGCGCCAGCCGCCACTCGAAGCGGAACATGATGTACAGCAGAATGCCGCCCAGCGTCAGGATGAACGCCAGCGTGCCCTTGGTCGCGAGATCCTTGCCGACTTCGGGGCCGACGAAATTCACCTGCTCGAGTTTGACCTGCGGCGTCACTTTCTGCAGCGCAGCCACGACGGCGTTACCGGTGTCGGTACCGGACACGCCTTTCTTGGGTTGCAGGCGAATCAGCACTTCCTCCGGCGTCCCGAAGTTCTGCGCAATCGCATCCGTGTAACCGGCGTCGGCGAGCGCACTGCGTACCTGTTTCAGATTGGCCGGCGCCGGGTACGACACCTGCACCGTCACGCCGCCGGTGAAATCGACTCCTAACGTCAAGCCGTGGATCGAGAGGGAGACGATACACGCCACGAGCACCACCAGCGACATCGCGATCGCCAGCTTGCGAACGGCGAGGAACTTGATATTGGGTGTTTTATGAAAAAATTCCATGATTTTATATACCCCTTACACCGGCAGCTTGGCCAGCTTGCGGCCGCCATACAGCCAGTTGACGATGGAGCGCGTTCCCATGATCGCGGTGAACAGCGAGGTCAGAATGCCGAGTGACAGCGTCACGGCGAAGCCTTTGACCGGTCCGGCGCCGAACAGGAACAGCATCACGGCCGCTGTCAGCGTGGTGACGTGCGCGTCCACGATGGTGGCGAACGCGCGTTCGTAACCGGCGTGAATCGCCGCCTGCGGTGTGTTGCCGTTGCGCACTTCTTCACGCACGTGCTCGTTGATCAGCACGTTGGCGTCCACGCCCATGCCGAGCGTCAGCACGATACCGGCGATACCTGGCAGGGTCAGCGTGGCCTGAATCATGGACAGCAACGCGACCGTCAGCACCAGGTTCATGAACACCGCAAGGTCGGCGATGACACCGAACACCTTGTAGTAGATCGCGATGAAGCCGACAACCAGAATGAACCCGAGCAGGGCGGCATAGAAACCCTGGCGGATGTTTTCCGCACCCAGGCTCGGACCGACGGTGCGTTCTTCCACGAAATCCATCGGCGCGGCCAGCGAGCCGGCACGCAGCAGCAGGGCGAGATTCTTGGCTTCTTCCTGCTGCAGGCCGGTGATCTGGAAGCGCTTGCTGAACAGGCCGGCGATACGGGAATTATTGATAACGGTGTACACCTTCTTGTGCACCGGCACCGTCTTGCCGTTGACCTGCGTGTCTTCGGTCTTGGTCTCGATATAAAGCACCGCCATGTTCTTGCCGAGATGTTCGCGCGTGGTTTCACCCATCTTGGCAGCTGCCGCGGAATCCAGCGTCACGTTCACGTCCGGCGTACCGCTCTCTTGGTCGTACCCTGATACGGCGTCCACGAGCTGTGCACCGCTCGCGATCACGTCGCGCTTGAGAAGCACCGGATTACCCTGCTTGTCCTTGAACAGCTGATCGTCCAGCGGCACGTGACCGGACTGCTGTGCCTCGAACGCGTTGGCATTCATATCCACCAGCCGGAATTCCAGCGTGGCGGTACCGCCGAGAATGTTCTTCGCGCGCGTGGTGTCCTGAATACCCGGCAGCTCGACCACGATGCTGTTCGCGCCCTGCTGCTGCACCACCGGTTCCGCGACTCCCAGTTCGTTCACACGATTACGCAAAGTGGTGATGTTCTGGTCTACCGCGGAACTTCTGATGCGCTGGACTTCCTGCGGGCTCAGGGTCGCAACCAGCGTATTGGGCGAAGTACCCGAAGTCACAGTGAACTGCGGATACTGGGATGACAGCAGGCTGCGCGCCTTGCTCACGTCGTCGGCGCTGCGAAACGCCATGTTCACGTTGTCGCCGGCGAGCGAGAGATCCTCGTAGCGAATGAGTTTTTCGCGGAAAGCACTGCGGATGTCATTGACATCACGCTGCAGCGTAGTCTGTACCGCCGCGTTCAGATCTACCTGCAACTGGAAATGCACGCCACCCTGCAGATCGAGGCCCTTGGCCATCGGTTGCAGGCCCATGCGCTGCATCCACTTCGGGGTGCGCGGCGCGAGATTCAGCGCGGCCGTGTACTTGTCGCCGAGCGCCTTCTTCACCACATCGAGCGAGCGCAACTGCATATCCGTGTCCGGAAAACGCACCAGCACCTGCCCCTGATCAATGGCGGCCGACAGGTACTTGATCTTGCCTGCATCGAGCGCCTGCTCGACCTGCGTGACCGTCTGCTGGTTCACCTGCGCGCCACTCTGCGAGACCTGCAGTGCCGGATCCTCGCCGTAGAGATTGGGCAATGCGTAGAACAGGCCGATGGCCGTCACCAGGACGACGATTATGTTCTTCCAGGCTGGATAGCGGTTAAGCATAGAAAATTTCCGGGCAATTTAGAGGTTTTTGATGGTGCCTTTGGGCAGCACGGTACCCACGGCCTGTTTCTGTATGCGGACGTCTACGCCGCTGGCAATTTCCAGGGTAATGAACTGGTCCCCGACGTCCTTGATGCGGCCGAGCATGCCGCCGCTGGTCACCACCTCGTCGCCCTTGCCGAGCGCCTCCAGCAGCTTCTGGTGTTCTTTCTGCTTTTTCTGCTGCGGCCTGATCAGGAAGAACCAGAAAAACGCGATGATCGCGACGAACATCACAATCGTTACCACCGGGTCGCTGCCCTGAGGGGCAGGCGCTGCAGCGGCAAGGGCATTGGGAATGAAGGAACTCATGGCAAATCCTGCTGGTTTGGAGTCTGGGGGCCGGGGAAACGGCGCAAAGGCTCGATTTTACAACGTCTGGCGGGCCGCGTGAGCCTGCATTGCGGCTATTTCAACCGGGGTCCGGCTGCCGGGCGGCCTTGAAGCCGGCTGCAAATGCCTCGAACCGCCCCGCCTCGATCGCGGTCCGCATGTCCCGCATCAGGGACTGGTAGTAATAAAGGTTGTGGATGGTCATCAGCCGGGGCGCGAGAATTTCGCCGCACTTGTCCAGATGCCGCAGGTAGGCCCGGCTGTAGTGGCGACAGGTGTAACAGCCGCAGGTATCGTCAATCGGCCGCGTATCGGCCTGATTGGCGCTGTTGCGGATGCGGAGCACGCCGCGATGGGTAAACAGATGCCCATTGCGGGCATTGCGCGTCGGCAGCACGCAATCGAACATGTCCACGCCGCGCGCAACCGCCTCCACCAGGTCCTCCGGCGTCCCGACCCCCATCAGATAATGCGGCTTGTCCGCCGGCAGCTGCGGCGCGATGGCGTCGAGTACCTGCAGCCGCTCCACCTCGCTCTCGCCCACCGACAAGCCGCCGAGCGCGTAACCGTCGAAGCCGATATCGGTCAAACCGGCAAGCGACGCTTCCCGCAATGCCGGATACATGCCACCCTGCACGATGCCAAACAATGCGGCACCGTGACCGCCATGTGCATCCCGGGAGCGCCGCGCCCAGCGCAGCGACAATTCCATTGACGTCCTCGCCGTGGTTTCGTCCGCGGGGTACGGGGTGCATTCGTCGAACACCATGATGATGTCGGAGCCCAGCTCGTGCTGAACCCGGATCGAGTCTTCGGGACTGAGAAACACCTTGTCGCCGTTCACCGGTGACTGAAAGCTCACGCCCTGCTCGCTGATCTTGCGCAACTCGGCGAGGCTGAACACCTGGAAACCGCCGGAATCGGTGAGGATCGGGCCGTCCCAATGCATGAAATCGTGCAGATCGCCGTGTGCGCGGATGATTTCCGTGCCCGGCCGCAACATGAGGTGAAACGTATTGCCGAGAATGATCTCGGCGCCGACGTCGCGCAATTCTTCGGGAGTCATGGCCTTGACCGTGCCATAGGTGCCGACCGGCATGAACGCCGGCGTCTCGACCGTGCCGCGATCGAAGGTAAGACGACCGCGCCGTGCGGCGCCATCGGTATGCAGTAATTCGAATTTCATGCGCAATGTTTACCAGACCAGTAGCTCGAACCCCGGGCGCTAGTTTACCGGCAGCTCGAAGAAAAAGGCCGCGCTTTATGGCGCGGCCTTCAGGTTGGGTGTCAATGACTGCCGGTTTCTACCAGATCTTCACGCGTTTGTCGGGCGCGAGATAAAGCGTCTGGCCGGGTTTGACGTCGAACGCCTGATACCAGGGATCGAGATTGCGCACGGTTTCGGCGCGGAAATGCGGCGGCGCGTGCACGTCGGTCGCAAGCCGTTGCCGCAGTGCCGCGTCGCGGATCTTGCTGCGCCAAGCCTGGCCGAACGCAATGAAGAAGCGCTGATCGCCGGTCAGGCCGTCAATGACCGGTGCGGACTGGCCGTTCAGCGACAGGTGATAGGCCCGGTAGGCGGCGGTCAGCCCAGACACGTCGGCAATGTCTTCACCCAGGGTCTGTTTGCCGTTGACGTGCAGGCCAGGCAGCGCCTCATATCCGTCGAACTGCTTGGCCAGCGCGTCGGTGGCTGCCTTGAAGTGTTTCAGGTCGGCAGGCGTCCACCAGTTGCGCAAGCGGCCTTCCGCATCGAAGTCGGCGCCGGTGTTGTCGAAGCTGTGGCTGATTTCATGTCCGATGATCGCGCCGATTGCGCCGTAATTGGCGGCCGGGTCGGCCTTGGGGTCGAAGAACGGCGGCTGCAGGATCGCGGCCGGGAAGTTCAGCGCATTCTGGATCGGCAGATTCACCGCGTTCACGGTCTGCGGCGTCATCCACCATTCGCCACGATCAATCGGTTTGCCGATCTTGGCTTTGGCGAGCTCGTATTCGAATTTCAGCACGCGCAGGTGGTTACCCAGCGCGTCATCGGGCTTGATTACCAGCGCGGAATAATCAACCCAGTGATCCGGATACCCGACGCCTACCTTCAAGGTCGTCAGCTTGGCTTCGGCCTTGGCTTTGGTGGACGGCGCCATCCAGCTCAGATTCTGGATGCCTTCCCGGAATGCGGTGAGCAGATTGTCAACCATCTTCTCGGCCGCGGCCTTGGACGACGCCGGAAAATATTTCGCGACGTAGAGCTGACCGACGGCGTCGCCGAGATCGGTATTGGTGGCGCCGATGGCGCGTTTCTCGCGCGCGCGCTGTTCGGGAGTGCCTTGCAGGTCGGTGCCGAAGAATTTGAAGTTGAGATCGGCGAATGCCTTGGGCAACAGCGGTGCGGCTGCATTCAGGGTATGAAAGACCAGCAGGTCCTTCCACGCACCGATCGGCTGATCACCGACCAGCTTCGACAGACCCGCGATTGCAGACGGCTGCCACACGTCGAAGCGTTTCACGCCGTCGAGTCCGGCTGACTTGAAATAAGCGCTCCAGTCGAGACCCGGCGCTTTCCTGGAAAATTCCGCGGTGCTCCAGATGGTCTTCGCATGCTGGATGTCTTCGCTGTCAACCAGGCTCTCCTGTGCCCGCGCAATTTTGGTTTCCAGTCCGAAAATCACCTGCGCCTTCTTTTCCGCGTCGGCCACGCCGGCCAGTTTCAGCAGCGAGGCCACATACACCTGGTACTGTTCGCGCGCCTTGACCATATGCGGATCGTTCGACAGATAGTAATCGCGACTTGGCATGCCGAGGCCGCCCTGCAACAGATACGGAATCTGCAACGAGTCCTCTTCCAGGCCCTTGGTCACGAACAGGCCGAACAGGTTCTGGGTGTGCCAGTGCGTGGCATTGATCGGATCAACATCCGCGCGCAGACGGCTGCCGAGCACGCGCGCGAGATCCACGCGCGTCTTGATCGCATCAATGGCATCGAGCTCGGGTTTCAGCGGTGAAAGGCCGGCCTTGTCGATTGCCGCGGTATCCATGTAGGCCGCGTAATAATCGGCAATCTTGCGCGCGTTGCTGCCGGGGGTGGGGTTGCTCGCGCCGGCATTCTGGATCAGATCGGCGGTCTGTTTCTCGGTCTGCTTGAAAACATCCAGAAACGAACCGGTGCTGGAGAAATCGCCCGGAATCGTCGCGGTCTTGTACCAGGCGCCGTTGGCGTACATGAAAAAATCGTCGCCGGGCTTGACGGCGTGGTCTATATAGGACGGATTGATGCCGAGGTTCGATTCGGACATGGCAGCGTCAGATGAGGCTGCCGCGGACGACTGAGCCGTGCCCTTCGAGGACGAATGCGGCGAGCAGGCGGTACACAGGCCGGCGACCGCCAGCGCGAGAATCCAGTTGAATCGTGACATGACAGTGTGTCCTCTTTGAGTAAACCGGAAGGGCGTAAACCATACAACGTTCCCCGCAGACTGTGCAGGTCAGTCAGATGAAGATTGACCACAAAAACGCGCCCGAGTTCGGGCCAGCTCCGTTTTGCTTTACGATCCGGCTGCCGGCCTGGGGGTGACGAACATGGCATCCCCGTAGCTGAAAAACCGGTAACGCTGCGCGACCGCGTGCCGGTAGGCCGCCAGCACCTGCTCGCGTCCGGCAAAGGCCGACACCAGCATGATCAGGGTGGATTCCGGTAAATGAAAATTGGTGATCAGCGCGTCCACGACCCGGAACCGGTAACCGGGATATATAAAGATGTCGGTTTCTCCGGCAAAGGCTTGCAGTGTACCACTCGCGGCGGCCGCCTCGAGGCTGCGCACAGCGGTCGTGCCGACGGCGACCACGCGCCCGCCGCGCCGGCGGGTTTCAGCGACCGCTTCGCAAACCGCCTCGGACACGAACGCCTGTTCGCTGTGCATGCGGTGCTGCTGGATGTCGTCTACGCGCATGGGCTGGAACGTACCTGCACCGACATGCAGCGTGACGAAAGTTTTGCGCACACCCAACTGTTCGAGCGCCTGCAACAGCGGTTCGTCGAAATGCAGGCCCGCTGTCGGCGCGGCCACCGCGCCGGGCACCTTTGCATAGACCGTCTGGTAACGCGCCTGATCCTCCGCCTCGTCTTCGCGCTGCATATACGGTGGCAGTGGCACATGTCCGTGCCGGTACAGAAAATCGGGCAACTCGACCTCGCGAAATGCGAGTTTGACGAAACCTTCTTCATGACCCAGCACAATGACGTCGGCTGCATCCGCGACGCGAATCTTCATTCCAGCGCGCAACGGCTTGCTGGCCCGGGCCTGCACCAGTGCGGTGTGCGCATCGAGCATGCGTTCCACCAGAAACTCGACCGCGCCGCCGCTTTCCTTGCGGCCGTAAAGCCGCGCCGGTATCACGCGCGTGTCGTTGAATACCAGCAAATCGTCGGCGCGCAGCAATGAGGGCAGATCGCGAAATTGCCGGTCCTGGAATGCACCGCTGGCGCCGTCGAGGCACAACAGACGGCTTGCTGTCCGTTCCGGTAACGGATGCTGCGCGATCAGCTCGGGTGGCAGGTCGTAATGGAAATCGCGGCGTTGCATGGCATGCGGATAGTATCAGGTTCGGATGCCCGGCTTCGCAAAAAAAGACCCCGCGTGGGGCGGGGACATAACGGGGGCTCAAGAGTACGGGTATCTGACAGTTCATTCAAAACCAAAATGCAGAAACGCGGGCCCGAACTGGAAGTCACGGTAAAGTTCCGAAATACCGCCACCGCCCTGCTGTGCCGCGTCGGGCAGCTTGACATCGAGTTTGACCGGCTTGCCCTTGCGCATGATTTCCAATGTGACGGTTTCGCCAGCCTTATAGGAACGCAGGATGCGCATCGCGTGCGGCGGACTGCCGGGGTCGCGGCCGCCAATGTTCAGGATCACATCGCCATCCTGGAGTTTCAGCGCATCGTGTTTCGCCACGTGCACGACCAGCAGTCCCTTGTCGGTTCCGAAATACTGACCGAGCGTGGGCGTCAGCGGCACCAGCTGCATGTCACCCCAGGGCTGGTCGGTGTCGATGAACCAGGCGAGATGCGGCGGCATGGGTGGTTCCGGTGCTGCAGGTGGCATGGGCGGTTCCGGTGCTCCCGGCGCTGCCGGGGGGATCGGCGGCATGGGCGGCATATCGAATGCGAAATCAAAACTGCCTCTATCCAGTTTGCCGGCCGTGAGATTTGCGGTTGCGGCCTTGCCATCGCGCCGGTAAGTGACCTTGAGCGCGTCACCGGGTTTTACGGTATCCATGAATGCAAGCAGCATGTCATTCGGCGATCTGTGCTTTGTCGCGGCAAACGATTTGTCGTTGATGGCGGTGATTACATCGCCCGCACGCAAGCCGGCGGTATCGGCCGGGCCACCGGGTGTCACGGCGACGACTTTGACGCCGTCGTCCTGCATTTTCTGTTTCTCCATGCTGGCAATCGTGATCCCGAGAATCGCGCGGTGCATATCAATACTTCGCAGCCGTTTGTAAATCCGGAAGTTGCCGCCGCCGTTCCAGTCCGGCCTGCTCAGTTGCAGTGACAACTGTGCAACCCGCTGGGCAAGCTCCTGCAACTTTGCCCGTGCTTCCTGCAACTGTTGCTCGAGTTGCTGACGATTTTCCTGGGTCGCCTGCAACTTCGCTTCCGCGGCCTGCCGCTGTGCGGCGGCCTGCTGCGTGGAACCGTCGGCAAATGACATCGGCGGCGCAAATGCCAGCATGACGGCTGCAAAAATAACGTATCTCGATTTCATGGCGATCACCTCCAAAACCAAATCAGATATTGCTGCTCGCCACCTGCGCATAGCGCACCGCGGCAAGCGATTGCAGCAACGACACACGCTGCTGCCAGAGTTGTGACAGCCGGCTCTGCTGCCGCGGGTCCACCGATGCCTTGTTGATCTCGTAATCAATCAGCGCGATGCGATCCTCGAGTGCGGCAACAGTGGCTGCAGTTCCGGCACTGATCATCAGGTGATCGGCGTCCGAATTGAGCGACAGCACCGCATTTTCCAGGTAGCGTGACTGTGTAATCAGTTGCGGCACCGATTCGGATGGTGCCGTGCCCGCGCTTGCGATACCGACCGGCGGTCGCGCCGCCTGCGGGAACATGGCCAGGGTCACCGCCACCACCACGGAAGCCACCATCGCCACGCTGGCCGCGCGCAGCCAGTTGTTCCGTTTCCGCAGCGTGCGTTCACCCTGCGCCATGCGCTGGCGGATTTTCTCGAAAGCCTGTTCAGGCAGCGCGAACTCCGGAAGCGTTCCAAGCTGCCGGCGCAGTTCCGCGAGTGCATCCAGCGCAGACGAGCACTCCCTGCAGTCGCACACATGCGACTGCACTTCCGCGGCGACCGGTTCGCCGTCGCGCAGCGCTGTCAGTTGCTCAGTAGTGGCGTGCATGATTGTTCACCTGCTGCATTGCTCGATGCCCAGCCGCGCATCCGCGCATAGGCGCGCACCAGCTGGGATTTGGAAAAACTGGACGTGGCATTCAGCATCCGGCCGATTTCCTGATGCGTATAACCTTCGACGTCGTGCAACCACACGACGGCACGGGCCTCCGGCGGCAGCGCCGCGAGCGCGCGCTCGAGATCGAGCACGTCGAAATTGCCGTCGGCAGCGGACGGCATCACGCCGTCGTCGTCGCCATCGAGTTCCAGGCGCCGCCGCTGCCACGGCGAGCGCAAATACATCAGACAGTGGTTTACCGCAATGCGCCTTACCCACATGCCGAATGGCGCCTCGCCACGGAATCCGTCGAGCTGGCGCAACACTTCGACAAATGTGTCCTGCAAAACGTCTTCCGCCAGATCCGGCTTGACGAGCAGGCGGCGAGCCAGGTTGTAGACGGCACGTCCGAACCGGTCGAACAGCGCAGCGTGCGCCGCCGGTTCGCCCTGCCGGGCCCGCTCGATCAGGTCTGCATCAACCGCTTGCTGAAATGGGCTTGCCATGCCTATAAGATGCCCCAGGCAAGGCAAAGGTCGCAGGCTCCGCAATTATTTATTTGGCTACCGGATCCAGGCGTGGATGGTCGGGGGACGGCGCGTCGTGGCCGGCATATTTGCGGCCGGGTGACCGGCGGCCACCGGCAATACCGGCTGAACGCCTTCAGGTATGCCCAGCCGCTTGCGCCACGTTGACGATTGCAGCGTGTCACGCGCGAGCCCGATCGGGCAGGTCGCAAGTCCCAATTCGCAGGCCGCCAACATCAGATTCTGCGCCGCCAGATAGCAATCGCCGACCGGGCCAAAGCCTTCAGTTCTCGCGCAGATCACGATCACCGTGCCAGCGCCGTAGAAAACATCGAAATCGGGATCGGCAAGCGGCAGGTGTTCGCGCCACGCCGGATCATGCATCAACGACGATTTGATTTCCGCCGACAGCGAGGCCAGCAGCGCACGGTTCTGGACAATCGCAAAACTCCAGGGTTGCTCGTTGCGCGCACTGGGCGCATGGATTGCCGCATCGAGCAAAGTATGGATCTGCTCGGATGTCAGTGGCTCGCCGGTGTAACTCCGCGTTGCGCGCCGGGTACGTATTGCATCGCTTACCGTCATCGGCATGGACTTTCTCCTAGGACGCAGACGCAGCGCGGGGTACTGCCGCCTGCAACGCCTTGCCGGTAAAGCAGCGAACCACGTCATCTGCGTTCAGCGTCTCCTTGTCTTCAAGGGCCGCAATCAGAGTATGCATCTCGCCGATGTGTTGCGAGATGAGTTGTCCGGCACGCGTTTCGGCATCGGTGAGCAGATTCTTGACGGCGTTGTCCACCAGTTCGGCCGAATGTTCGCTGAACATGCGCGGCTGTGCAATTTCGCGCCCCAGAAAAGGCGCATCCTCGCTGATGCGAAGATCCATCGGTCCAACCTCTTTCGACATGCCCCAGCGCGACACCATCGAGCGCGCCTGCGACGTGGCTGCCCTGATGTCCTCGTCCGCACCGGAACTCACGTTGCCAAGCAGCACTTTCTCGGCCGCACGCCCGGCCAGCGTCACCGCGAGACGGTCGCGCAGATAATCCTCGGACAACGTGTAACGTTCGTGCTCGGGTAATTGCTGCGTTTCGCCCAGCGAACGGCCGCGCGGAATGATCGTGACTTTATGCAACGGGTCGGTATGCGGCACGTAATACGCCACCAGTGCATGGCCCGATTCGTGTACCGCGAGGCGGTGTTTCTCATCCGGCTGGATCGCAAGGTTGCGCACCGCGCCAAGCAGCAGTTTGTCGCGCGCGTCCTCGAAATCCTGCATGGTGACCTGCGTGCGGCTGCTGCGCGCCGCGAGGATAGCCGCTTCGTTGCACAGGTTTTTCAGATCGGCCCCGGAAAAACCCGAGCTGCCCGCCGCCAGTTTGTCGAGTGCGACATCGGAAGCCAGCGGAACCTTTCTGGTATGAAGTTTCAGAATCTCGAGACGATCCTCGCGTCCCGGCAAATCCAGTACCACGTGCCGGTCGAAACGGCCGGGGCGCAACAAGGCAGGATCCAGGATATCCGGACGATTGGTCGCTGCCAGCACCAGCACCGATTCGCGCGACTGGAAGCCGTCCATTTCCGCAAGAATCTGGTTGAGCGTCTGCTCGCGTTCGTCATGCCCGCCGCCCAGGCCGGTGCCGCGGGTACGCCCGATGCTGTCGAGTTCGTCAATGAACACGATGCTCGGCATGTGCGCCTTGGCCGCAGCGAAGAGATTGCGCACGCGCGACGCACCGACGCCGACAAACACTTCGATGAATTGCGAACCTGAGATCGAGTAGAACGGCACGCCTGCTTCGCCGGCAAGCGCTCGCGCCAACAGCGTTTTTCCGGTGCCGGGCGGCCCCATCAGCAGCACACCGCGCGGTGCCGTGGCACCCAGCCTTGCAAACTGTTCCGGATGCTTCAGATACTCGACCAGTTCCCCAACTTCCCGCTTCGCGTTTTCCTGTCCGGCGACATCGCCGAAATTTACCGACGGGATCTCGACCTGCTGGGTGCCGGCCTGCAGGAATTCACCCAGTTTGCCCTGGCTGCCCATGTTGCCGCCCACCAGTTGCGACGTGCGTTTGTATGACCAGTAGAAGAACCCCAGCAGCAACACCCACGGAATCAGCGAAATGAGAAATTCAGTCATTCCCGATGAACTGGCCGCCTCCACCGTCAGCACGACATGATGTTGGTCGAGCATGGGCATCAGACTGTCATCGCCGAATGCCGGCACGCGCGATGTGAACGATTGTCCTGTTTCACCCTGAGGGCCGAGTGGTGCGGCTGCCTTCAATGTGCCCTTGATCGCGTCGCCTTTCAGTGTGATCTCGGACACCTGATCTGCTGTAACCAGCGTCTTGAAGCGGGTGTAGGGAATTTCAAATACCGGTTCACGGGAAAACGAACTGAACCATGCCACCGCGGCCAGCACCAGCAGTGCAAGCACGAACAGCCAGCCGCTGTACCGGCCCGCACCCGGTATCGTTTCAGGCGGTTGTTTTTTTTGCTGGTCGCGTTGCGTTGGCATTGATGGTTTTCCTGCCCGGACCGCCGGCGGTGTCGTGCGCTGCCGATGGCTCTCCAATTGCCAGTTGACGGTAAAGCCGCGACCTCCAGGCTGCATTGACCTGGATCACTTCCCGGGGCAGCTCCGCCGGGCGCATCAGCGCTGCCGGAGTTTTGACCGATTTGCGCAGACAGCCTCAATCCGAATCCGGCAATGAGCCTGTACTGAATTGAAAAATTGACGTGGCTGCTGCCACCCGGCTGATTGCGACAACGTCTACATTTTCGCCAGGAACTCATCCCACGGCGTCGCCAACATGGTCTCGGTATTGGCGTGAGCAATGCTGTTGATCAGCACGGCCGCCCGGTGCACGTCGGCCGCATCGTCTGCTTCCACCACATCAACGACATCGTACCGGCCCAGCGTGCCATAACTGGTCTTCCAGTGGACGCCCGGACATTCGCGCTTGAGTCGCGCAGAGAGATCGGCCGATACACGCTTGAATTCCGCCGGACTGCCGAATGCACCCGGCGCGAATTTGGTCAGAATAATGTAAGCAGACATGTGACGTCCTCCTGTCGCCGCCAATTCCCTGAAAACCCTGCCGGTCTGGACACGTTATTGCGACGGATTCTGGTCCGCTTTCCGCTCCCGGTATGTCGGCTCATGATGTTTGACGTCGCCGCGCCGCACGCGTTCATATTCTTCGAGTTGCCGCCGGACAGCATCGAAGGTGTCGCGCAACACGACGTAGGCATCTTCCGCCGTTTGGTTCTCGCGTGCCGGATCGTGACTGACGTAGAGGTCCTGACCGGGCACCTGCACTTGCACATGCATCCGGTAGCGATTGCCTTTCTGGTGATGCCGTTCTGACTGTTCGATCGTGACGTGACAGCCGATGATCTGCGTGGAGAAACGCTCGAGTTTCGCAACGCGCTGCTCAATGGTCTTGCGCAGGGTGTCGGATGTTTCCATACCGCGAAAATCAATCTGCGATGGAATGGGCATGTGTGTGTCCGCTGGTTGATCAGATAGTTCCAACTTTACGCCCCGCCCTCGCCGGCCACCCTGATCCAGATCAACCCTTGATACAGACCAGGGGTTCAAGCCGGGCCACCTTGCGCGCCAGACCGGCGCGCTCCGCGGCATCCACCACCCGCGTGACATCCTTGTAGGCACCCGGCGCCTCCTCGGCCACACCACGTTGACTGGGGCTTCGAATCAGGATTCCGCGCGCGGCAAGATCGTCCACTACCTGGCGACCGCGCCAGATTTTGAGTGCGCGCGTGCGGCTCATCGCGCGTCCTGCACCGTGACAGGCGGATGACAGCGACTTGTGTTCACCGGTCGTGGTACCGGCCAGCACGTAACTGCCGGTCCCCATCGAACCGCCGATCAGAACCGGTTGTCCGGTTTCGCGCAGCGTTGCGGGCAGGTCCGGGTGTCCGGGCCCGAAGGCCCGGGTCGCGCCCTTGCGATGCACGAACAACCTGCGCGGTGCGCCATCAATGTAATGGGTTTCTTCCTTGCAGGTGTTGTGCGATACGTCATACAGCACCTGCAACGTGGCGTGCGGGAACAGATCAGCAAACGCCATGCGGGTCAGGTGTGTGAGAATCTGCCGGTTGGCGAGCGCGCAATTGGCCGCGGCACGCATCGCGCCGAGATAGCGCAACCCGGTCGCCGAATTGATCGGCGCGCACGCCAGTTCGCGATCCGGCAGCGCAATACCGTAACGCCTGGCTTCAATCGCCATGCTCTTGAGAAACTCGCTGCCGACCTGGTGTCCAAGACCGCGCGAACCACAATGAATGCTCACTGCGACACTGTCCGCGTGCAGCTTCATCGCTGCCGCGGCATCCGTGTCGAATATTTCCGCGACCGCCTGCACCTCGAGATAGTGATTGCCCGACCCCAACGTGCCCATCTCGCGACGTTGGCGTTCGCGCGCCCGCGCTGAAATTTCTTCGGGCACCGCACCCGCCACGCAGCCACGCTCTTCAATTCGATCGAGATCGGTGCCCTCTCCCCACCCCGCACGGACAGCCCACCGCGCGCCGCCGGTGAGCATTTTGTCCATGTCCGCGTCGCTGAGTGTAATGGCACCACGACTTCCAAGCCCCGCCGGAATCGTATTGAACAGCAGATCGGCAAGAATGCGCTGGTGCGCTTCGATGTCCCGGCGCATGAGCCCGGTCGTAATCAAACGTACGCCACAGGAAATATCGAACCCGACCCCGCCGGCCGAAATAATTCCGCCGGCATCCCGATCGAATGCCGCCACGCCACCGATGGGAAAGCCGTAACCCCAATGCGCATCCGGCATCGCATAGCAGGCCCGTACGATGCCGGGCAGCGAGGCCACGTTCACGATCTGCTCGTACACCTTGTGATCCATGCCCTCGATCAGTTCCTGATCGGCATAGATCACGCCGGGCACGTGCATGGCACCGTGCGGCGGAATGTGCCATTCGCAGGCCGATTGTCTGACGAGCAGTCCGGTGTCCATGCCGCGGCCTACACGTCAACGATGCATTGCGCCGTCCACACCCCGGAGGTGTCTTCACCGACATGAAGTTCGGTGAGCGTCGCGCCTTTCACCTCCACGGCCGGTTCGTGTCGCGCCACATCCACGGGTTCGCCACCGGCATCCGCTTCGAGATGCAACCCGTCAATGACGACATGAAAGCGGCTGAACAACACCTTGCGTACTGCCATCTCATAGATCAGCGCGTCAATCCAGTTGACGAACAGCATGTCGTTGTCGGCGCCATCGCAGACAATGTGCACGGTTTCACGCGGCTGCACCCGAACCGGGTCGCAGATCACGGCGGTAAGCGCCACTGCCGCCTGTTCGAATGCAGTCGCGCGCGTTCGCCCACGGCCGCGGATACCGATATCCGCGTCATGCTGGAACAGTTCCCACGCAGGCCCGCTCATCGAGCGCTGCGGGTCACCGACGTGCAGTTGCCTCGTGCTCGCGCTGCCGTTCGTGGATGTGCGCGATGTTGCTCAAGCCCTCCGACAGATGCTCAAGCAGATCGTCCATGACCACGATACCGACCAGTGAACCCTGGCGGTCCACCACCGGAACCCGGCGCACACCGAGTCCGCGCATGCGTTGAGCGACATCGAGTTCGTCCTCGTCTTCATGTGCGGTAAACGCATGGGACGACATGATGTCGCCCACGGTGATCTTGTCGGGATCAACGCCCAGCGCGACGACACTCACGACAATGTCGCGATCCGTCACCACACCCAGCGGCTTGCGCTCGGTATCCCGGTCGTTGGTAACAACCAGATCGCCCACGTGATGCTTGCGCATCAGCGAGGCCGCTTCACGTGCCGACTCGGCACGATCAACCACTATGACGCTCCGCGTACAAATTCTTCCGACTGCCATGGTCCTTCCTCCTGTATTTCACACCCTGTCCGGATTTCCGGGGAATCTCTTCCTGAGCACGCTGAAACAGGTTAATACCGGATGCGCCGCAAAGCATTGACCCAAATCAGGCCACCGCCCCGGCTTTTCGGCCAGGCGCACTCAGTCATGCCGGCGCGCCGGCAATGCAGGATTCCGGGGTGGGCAAAGGGTTATGTTGGCGTCTGCCCTGACCTGATCAGCACCCTAGCAAAACGCTTTCGGCCCGGAGGGCGAAACGGGCAGACACGCAGGCCTCAAAAAGGCTGAACGCTGCAATTCCCTGCATCGCCATGCACCTAAGTGCATGAATTTCTTATGGGACTTTATCTAATCCACATCAATGCAAGGAGCGCTCAAGCGTGTTGCAGTTTTCTTTGATAGCTGCAGCATACTTGGCAAAGAATTTCGTGCGGAGTCGAGCCGGATAGATATCGGCTTTAACGGCCGGACATGCGGCTTCGACATGCTTCTGCAACTCAGGCAGCGCCGAGTTTACTCTTGCAGCCATTGCAGCGCCCAACCGCTTGAGCGGTGCGGCAGTAAACCCGGTTTCTTCACCAAACTTTGTCCATGCTTCACCGTTCAACTGATCCGGTTTGGACTGATCGCCGATTTTCATGGCCATGTCTATTGAAAGCGCCGGGTAAACGCTGGTGCAGACGAGATCATACGCAGGTGCCAGGCTTGGGGAGCTTCCTGCTGGATTGTGCAAGAGCGCGAAATTCTTGGCATGCGCGTCGTTGTTCCCCAGGCAGAGATTGAAGAACAGCCGGTTCAGCAATTCCAGGCGATCCTTCGCAGGTACGGCAGTGTGTTCGTCCACGATTGCAAAACTGGTTTTCCAGCCGGGACCACCATGCTCTTCGTATTTACTGGCTGCGGGTACGCCGACAATTTGCGCGAAATCTTCCTGGTGTAGCCGCATCAGCTTTCCGTCCCTGGTTATACGATCGTAACGATGCACTGCATAGGCCGCGGCATACCAGAAGGGTTCTGCCGCATTGATTCCGCATGTTTTGGCCAGCGTGGAACTCAGGAGTTCGTTATAGGCGCTCAGCTCGACCGCGTTGTGTAAATCCAGAATGTCCGGCTTGAGGATCACGCTGCTGGGCGCACCCCCTTCGCAGAGATAGGGTACCCCATGATCCAGGTGGATCAGTAACTTGTCTTGCGCACCCGCCAGGGAGAGGCGCAGACCGGGAGTTGTTCGCAGGCTCGGACGTGCGACGGGATTCAGTACCCACTGGCGGAGGTCCGCCTCCGTGGTCTGCTTATATATGCCTCTGGTTGGCGCCCACTCCGGGTCTTCCTCCAGGGTGATGGCGCCGGCACATTCGGAACCGAGCGCCTTCAGGAGGGCAAAGTCATTGTTCTCATCAATCCGAAGTTGGCGGCATACGGCCTGACGCCAGCTGCCCTCGGGCAGCAAATTGCTGAAGAACGGCCGGCATTGGGCGTCTTCGTAGGGTTCCGTGCGAATCGGAAGATTGACCGACAGAGGTGCAGTCACCCCGGGCTCATAAGCGAACGTCAGTCGGCCGTTTTCTTCGTCCAGCAACCCGACTCGGCGGTCGGCAAGAAATACCCAAAGACGACCGGCCATCAGCTGGCGTCTTCCATGAACAGGCGCAAGCCAACGGACCGGGCGATTTTCAGGGCAGCACCGAGGGACGCGCCGGGCTTGCCCCGCTCCAGCTCCGACAGAAACCGCACGCTGACGCCATTCGCCGCAGCACAACTGACCAGGTTAAGCCCCTGCCGTTTCCGGGCGGCG
>DASSOA010000078.1:0-7695 GCA_035701115.1 Gammaproteobacteria bacterium | reverse complement strand
CTTGGTCGGATAACCGAGTTCGCGAATGGTTGCCGCCCTGCGCTTCCCGAGTTTGATATACAGCCTTACAGCACGAATGCGATCTTCGTATGAATACATGGACTACCTCCAAGTAGTCCAAGTTTTTGTCCGCACCCCCGGGATTTGCATCTAAAATGGACCCAGCTAATCATCAGGAAAGCCCATAATGCTGCTGATAGTGGGCCATTATGGTGGTTCGAATTTGAATGCAATTATTTGCGATAAATGGCTCAAATTTCGGTGCAATTCGACAGCTGACATTCGTCTGATCGATGCGGGACATTTTGCCCTGGAGATACATTCCCGCGAGATCGCACTCGCGATGGATCAGTTTCTGTCACCGCGGGTGCGAGAGAGATAACGCCTGGTTGCCGGGTGTCTCTCAGCCCAATTGCTGTCGTAGATGCCGTGTGATGCGTTCAAGCAACCACAGATTCGGGCGCAGGAGTGACCCGTTAACGAAGCCCACGTGTCCGCCACGCCGGCTCAGTTCAAGCGTGACGGCATCGGACAGTTCATCGGGTGCGGGCACGGAGGCCGGGCTCATGAACGGGTCGTCCGCGGAGTGCAAGATGAGGGTGGGTGTTTTGATATTTTTCAGGAAATACCGCGCGCTGCAGGAACGGTAATAGTCTTCGGCATCCTTGAATCCGTGGAGCGGCGCGGTGAGATGGTTGTCGAAGTCGCGGAATGTGCGAATGCGCTTCATATCTGGAAGCGGGTAGGGCGCCGGAACCCGGCTGAATTTTCTGATTGTGGATTGCTTCATGCGCCCCAGCAGGTTCCATTTATATAATTGCGAAAGCCCTGTTTCGATCATGCGGGAGGCGTCCGCAAGATCGAACGGCACGGATACGGCGATACCGGTGACGAGCCGATGGCTATTCGGGCTTTCACCGAGCCATTTCAGCAGGGCATTGCCTCCCAATGAATAACCAACGGCCACCAGCGGGGTGGCGGGCTCGCGCTGTTTCAGCAAGCCGCTGAAATATTCAAGATCCTGCGTGAAACCGGAGTGATAACCGATCGGCAGCCGGTTGGGCTCGCCACTGCAACCTCGAAAATGGATCAGGGCGCCGCGGTAACCGAGATCGTGAATCCGCTGCATGATGCCGGCGGCGTAATGCGAGCGGATCGAGCCTTCGAGGCCGTGCAGCACAATCACGATGGGACCGCTTTCCCGTGTGGTCCAGTCCACGTCCACAAAGTCGCCGTCGGGCAGTTCCAGACGCTCGCGGCGCAAGGGCGGGCGCGCGCGGCGAAACAGCACATTCGGCACGATGGTTTGCAGATGACGGTTTTTCAGGAAGCCGCTGGGTTTGAAGTCGCTTTCGATGATCATTGACTTGTTCGCCTGGACAGAGGCTCTTGTTCTTGGTTACTCATGGCAATCGTGGACTGGCATTCCACCCACCGCTTTTTGACTGGAGTCCAGCTTGCGATGGGAGATGAAATATCGGGTCGCAGCTTTTCATTTATTTTGCCACTGATTTCTCCGCCACCAGCGCCTCGACGGTCGAAGGGTCAGGCAATGCCGTGACGTCGCCGAGGTTCTCAAATTCATCCGCTGCAAGCTTTTCAGCCGGGACGGGATACCGCTTGGCGTCAGTCATCGGTGGCTCCTGATGGGGTGACGAACTCGTGCTGTCGGCAAAGTGCGTACCTTAATACAACCTCGATGCAGATCGAAACGCTACCGGTCACGACGCGTTCACGCGGACAAAGCAGACAAATAATATAAGTTAAATCAATAAGCTGGATCGCATATATCATATGGATTCCAACTCGGTTTTTTGGCTCCGAATGCCGCTCAGAATGTGCGGTTGCCAATGCGATACAGCCCACTCGAGGATGCTCGCCGGTGATGCGGTGCGCAATGCGGCGGGCGGTGCCTGATGCAGGAATAGCAGCGCCCGATACAGCGCCAGGCCGGGCGACGCGAGCGCCAACGGTTCGGCGCCGGTCTGTTTGCTGAGCTTTTCGCCGGCCGCGTTCAGCGCGACCGGGAGGTGCATATATATTGGTGTCGGCAGTTCGAGCAGGTGCTGAAGCTGGATCTGCCGCGGGGTGGAGATCAGCAGGTCGGCGCCCCGCACGACGTGGGTGATGCCTTGATACGCATCGTCCACGACAACCGCCAACTGGTAGGCGATGTAGCCATCCGCTCGGCGGATGACAAAATCGCCGATCTCGTGTTCGAGATTCTGGCGGACGACGCCTTGCAGGCTATCTACGAACTCAACCGGCTCAGAGGTGACCCGCGCGCGGATAGCACGGGCGGGGCGTCCGCCCAGACCATTGCGGCAGGTGCCGGGATACACGGCGCCTTCCGCTCCGATCAATCCGCTGTCCGCGATTTCGCTGCGGGTGCAGGCGCAGGGGAATGCACCGCCACTCGCCAGCAACTTGGCGATTGCCGTCCGGTAGGCATCGAGCCGGGTGTGCTGGTACAGCACCGGTTCATCCCAGTACAGGCCCAAGGCCTCGAGCGTGCGCAGGATGTCGTCGGCCGCGCCGGGTTGCTCGCGAGGAGGGTCGAGGTCTTCGATTCGCACCAGCCACGTGCCGCCATGGGCGCGCGCATCGAGGTAACTGCCGAGCGCGGCGACCAGTGAACCGAAGTGGAGCGGGCCGGTGGGAGAGGGCGCGAAACGGCCGCGATATGAGTCTGGAAACGTCGAATTAGCCGTGCCGGTCACCATGGGGTGACGTCGGCATCAGCCCGTCATCTGCTTTTCGCGAATCTCATCCAGCGTCTTGCAATCAATGCACTGGGTCGCGGTCGGGCGGGCTTCCAGGCGGCGGATGCCGATTTCCACACCGCAGGATTCGCAGTAGCCGTAGTCGTTCGCGTCCAGGCTCGCCAGCGCTTCGTCAATCTTCTTGATCAGCTTGCGCTCGCGGTCGCGGGTGCGCAGTTCCAGGCTGAATTCGGATTCCTGGGTGGCGCGGTCGTTCGGGTCCGGGAAGTTGGCCGCTTCGTCCTGCATGTGATGCACGGTGCGGTCCACTTCCTCCATCAGTTCGCGTTTCCAGCCCAGCAGAATGTTGCGGAAGTGGGCCCGCTGGGCCTCGTTCATGTACGGCTCACCCTTTTTCAGGGGGTAGGGCGTAAACCCGCGGAAGGCTGCGCCGGCCGGGGCCTGCGCTTTGGAGCGTGCCGCTTTGGCCTGGGGTTTGGCTGCCGGTTTCCTGGCCGTGGCTTTCGCCGGGGACTTTTTCACCGCTTTCGGGGCGGCGGCTGCGGCCTTTTTCTTTACCGGCATGGGGGCGGGCTCCTGAATACCAAAAATTTGGGCGGGCGGTTTTATACCGGATTGGAGGGGCGAGCGCAAGCATTGGTTTCGCTGCGCTGTCATTAAATCAAGGCGTGGAAACCGGCCTTGCAGGTGCGCTCGGCGGGTCCCGCAGCCACAGCACGGTCGCGCCCGCCACGGCGGCCGGCATCACCACGAAATTGACCACCGGAATCAGGGTGCAGAGCGTGGCCGCGCAGCCGAAGCCCAGCAGCCGCGCCCGGCGCTGGCGCAGCAGGCCGCGCTGGTTGCCGAAGTCCAGACCGCGGTTGGCCAGCGGGTAATCGGAATATTGGGCGGCCAGCATCCACGCGGTGAACAGGAACCACAGCACCGGCACCACGGAATTCAGAACCGGAACGAACAGCAGCAGCAGGGCGAGGATGCCGATGAGCAGCGTCCGCCAGAGGATGTAAATGAGCCGGCGCGCTTCGTCCCGCAGGGTCACCACGATTTCCTGCCCCAGCGAGCGCCCGCTGTCGGGGCGCCGGCCGGTGAGGTGAGCTTCGATGCGGGCGGAGAGAAAGCTGTTGAACGGCGCACCGAGCAGGTTTGCGACCAGCGTGAAAGTGTAGAAAAGCAGCAGGGCGACAAGCGCGGCAAACACCGGCCACAGCAGGAGGGTGAGCCAGCTCAGCCAATGCGGCAGATGAGCGGAGAGTGCATCGAGCCAGTGCGCGAACCGGCGCGCAGCCCAGACCAGTGCCGCCGCGAACAGAGCGGTATTGATGCAAAGCGGGATCAGCACATAACGCCGGATGCCGGCCTGCGTCAGGAAGGTGAATCCGCGGAACATGCAGCGTGCGCCGAACGCGAGGTCGGACAGCACTGCGGCGTTCCTTACGGCAGCTGTACCGGCGCCGGGCTTTGCCAGCCCTGCTGGCGATGTTCGGCGACGACGGAGGTGTAGATCCCACCGCGCACGTTGAACTCGGCGGTCAGACGCATGAACCTGGGGTCAATGGCTTTGACCAGATCGTCGAGGATGCGGTTGGTGACGTCCTCGTGAAAATGGCCTTCGTCCCGGTAGCTCCATATATATAGTTTGAGTGCCTTCAATTCGACGCACAGACGGTCCGGGACATATTCCAGTTGCAATTCGGCGAAATCGGGCTGCCCGGTTTTCGGACACAGGCAGGTGAACTCGGGGATCTGGATGCGGATGGTATAATCCCGCCCCTCGCGCGGATTGGGGAACGTTTCCAGGGTCTTGCTGGGCTGGGTGGACATGATCTGCTCAGTGCTGCGTTTTCGGGCGCCGATACTTTACACTACACGTCCGGGACTGACCATTAACGGGACCGTATATTGATCGTCGGTTTTCAGGCGGCGTCGAGCGCAGCTCCGCGAATGTCGCGCGCGACGCATGCCTCGTGGCGTTGCCGGGCGGCTCTCGCGCCAGGTACCGGCGTCGCTCCGTTTTCACCGTGCCAATCACACACTCTGCAAGGGCAGCATGCGTCTCAGTAAAGTAAAAATGTCGGGGTTCAAGTCGTTCGTTGACCCCACCACCATCCAGCTACCCAGCAATCTTGTCGGCATCGTCGGCCCCAACGGCTGCGGCAAATCCAACATCATTGACGCCGTGCGCTGGGTAATGGGCGAGACCTCGGCCAAGCAGTTGCGCGGCGATTCCATGGCGGACGTGATCTTCAACGGCTCCACGGCGCGCAAGCCGATCAGTTCCGCATCCATCGAGCTGATATTCGACAATTCCGACGGTGCGATCGGCGGTCAGTACGCCGGTTACGCCGAGATTTCCGTCAAGCGCGAAGTGGTGCGTGACGGCACCTCGAATTATTTTCTGAACGGCGCCCGCTGCCGGCGGCGCGATATCCAGGATCTGTTTCTCGGCACCGGCCTCGGTCCGCGCAGCTACGCGATTATCGAGCAGGGCACCATTTCCCGTCTGGTGGAATCCAAGCCGGAAGAATTGCGCGTGTTTCTGGAAGAGGCTGCCGGCATTTCCAAATACAAGGAACGCCGCCGCGAGACTGAAAACCGCATCCATCATGCGCGCGAAAACATCGAACGCCTGAACGACCTGCGCGAAGAAGTCGCCAAGCAGTTGCAGCATCTGCAACGTCAGGCGCGCGCCGCCGAACGCTACAAGGAATATGCCGGGGAGCAGCGTACGCTGAAAGCGCAGATCAGTGCGCTGCACTGGCGCGACCTCGACGCCAAACTGAGCGGGCAGGATCACGTGATCCGTGAACGCGACACGGCATTCGAAGCCGCGGTGGCGGAACAGCGCCGCATCGAAAGCGAACTGGAAACTGCGCGCGCGCAGCACGACGAAGTGCATGACGCGTTCAACAAGGTGCAGGGCCGGTACTACGAACTCGGCGCCAACATCGCGCGTCTCGAGCAGGGTTTGCAGCATGCGCGCGAGCTGCGCCGTCGGCAGCAGAACGACCTCGAGCAGTCAATACAGCAGACGCGCGAAATCCAGGGCCACATCGGCCGCGATGAACAGCAGTTGCAGAGTCTCGCGGCGGAACTCGCGGAACTCGAACCCGGTTTTGCGCAGAAGCGCGACATCGAGCAGCAATCGGCCGCGGCGCTGCAGGCTGCGGAGCAGGCCATGGCCGCGTGGCAGGCGCGCTGGGAAGAATTCAACCGCGAATCGGGCGAAGCCAGTCGCGTTGCGGAAGTGGGACGCCGCGAAATCGAACATCTGGAACGGCAGATCAACCAGAACCTGCAACGACGCGAACGGCTGGAGCAGGAACGCGGCCAACTGTCGGCGGAAGAACTGCAACAGCAGATCGAGACGCTTGGCAACGAAGCCGGCAAAGGCGAGCAGCAGCGCCAGGCGTTGCAGGCGGAACTCGATCAGACATTGCAGGCGATCACGACGCATCGCGAGCAGGATCAGAAACTCACCCAGGAACTGCACCGGCTGCGCAGCCAGCTGGAAGATCATCGCGGACGTCTGGCCTCGCTTGAAGCATTGCAGCAGGCGGCGCTCGGCAAGAGCCGCGAACGCGTCACGGAATGGCTGAAGGCGGGACACCTGGACGGCAACAAACGGCTGGCGGAACTCATCAACGTGGCGCCGGGCTGGGAACGCGCGGTCGAAACCGTGCTGGGCTGGCACCTTGAAGCGGTGCAGGTGGAAGACATTGCTTCATTGGCGGGACGGCTTGGCGAACTCAACGGTGGTTCGCTGTCGTTTGTAGAGGAAGGCGCAGCGGCTACTGCGGCAGCCGCCGACAGCCTGCTTGCGAAGGTGTCGTCACCGGTGGCGCTGGCCGGGTTTCTCGGTTCGGTGAAAATCGCCGATACACTCGATGCGGCACTTGCAATGCGCAGCAGCCTGAGCGAAACCGCGTCGGTGATTACGCCGGACGGTATCTGGATGGGGCGCAACTGGGCGCGCGTCATTCGCGAACAGGACGAGCGCGCCGGTGTCATTGCGCGTGAGCAGGAACTGAAACAGATTCGGGGGGCAATCGGCGACATTGACAGACAAGTCGCCGAAGCCACGACGCGGCAGCAACAGACGCGTGACGGCCTCAAGGACATGGAGGCGCGGCGTGATCTGTTGCAGGGTGACGTGAACCGGGCGCACCGCGACGTTGCGGATATGACTGCACGTCTGAATGCGGCACGTACGCAGTTGCAGCAGGTGACCGAACGAATTGACCGGCTCGACAGCGAAGGCAAGGAACTATCCAGTGTCATTGCCGGCGCGCAAGCCGAGTTGAAGGATGCGCGTACCCGCATTGAGCAGGCGGTCGAAACGCTGCACAGGCTCGAAGGTCGCCGGGAGACGTTGCAGCAGGAACGCGACAGCCTGAACGCCGCGCTCAATGCGGCGCGCGAGCAGGCAAGAACGGATCGCGAGTCGGCGCATGAACTGGCGCTCAAGCTCGAATCGCGCCGTTCGCTGAAGGATTCCACGGCCCAGAACATGGGCCGGATGCAGACCCAACTGGCGCAGCTCGAAGCGCGCACCAGCGAGCTGCAGCATGCAATTGACGACGCGGCGGCGCCGATCAAGCAGCACGAAGCCGAGCTTAACGAACTGCTCGAGCAGCGTACCCGCATGGATGCCGAACTTGCCGAGGCCCGCAATGCGGTCGAAAGCGTAGCGGAGGCACTGCGCGAACTGGAACAGACCCGCATGTCGAAAGAACGCGCGGCCGAGGCGCTGCGCGACGAAGTCCAGCAGTTGCGGCTTGGCAGCCAGGAATTGCGCGTGCGCCGTCAGACGCTCGTGGAGCAACTGACCGAGGAAGGTTATACGCTGGAACAGGTCCTGGAAGGCATGCCGGAAGAGGCCGCACTCCAAACCTGGGTGGAACGACTCAGCGACATCGAGCAGAAGATCAACCGCCTTGGACCGATCAACATGGCGGCGATTGATGATTTC
>DASSOA010000077.1:0-5384 GCA_035701115.1 Gammaproteobacteria bacterium | reverse complement strand
GCAGAACGGACAATACATAACCGGATCTGAATCTTACTGTGCGTAAACAGGAAATTTCCTGCACATCGCCAGGACCTTGTCTTTCACCTCGGCAATCTTCTTCTCGTTGCCGATGTCGTCGAGGATGTCGGCAATCCATCCCGCCAGCTCGCGGATTTCCGCCTCCCTGAAACCGCGCGTGGTCGCCGCCGGTGTGCCGATGCGCAGTCCGCTGGTCACCATCGGCGGACGCGGATCGTTAGGCACCGCGTTCTTGTTCACCGTGATGTTGGCATTGTGCAGGGCCGCGTCCGCGTCCTTGCCGGTGATGTTCTTGTTGATGAGGTCCATCAGGAACAGATGATTGTCGGTGCCGCCGGAAACAATATTGAAGCCGCGCTTGACCAGCGCATCGGCCATGGCGCGCGAGTTGTCGAGCACTTGCTGCTGATACACCTTGAATTCCGGCTGCAAGGCTTCGAGAAACGCCACGGCCTTGGCGGCGATCACGTGCATCAACGGGCCGCCCTGGGTGCCGGGAAACACGGTGGAATTCAGTTTCTTTTCGATCTCTTCGTTGGCGCGCGCGAGGATCAGGCCACCGCGCGGACCGCGCAGGGTCTTGTGCGTCGTCGTGGTGGTGACGTCGGCGATCTGCACCGGATCGGGATAGATGCCGGCGGCCACCAGTCCGGCGACATGCGCCATGTCCACGAACAGATAGGCGCCGACCGAATCGGCGATGTCGCGGAATTTCTGCCAGTCAATGCGGCGCGAATAGGCCGAGAATCCCGCCACGATCATTTTCGGTTTGTGCTCGTCGGCGAGTTTCTGCACTTCGTCGTAATCAATCAGGCCGGTTTCGGTATTGATGCCGTACTGCACGGCATGGAAAAACTTGCCGGAGAAGTTCACTTTGGCGCCGTGCGTGAGGTGGCCGCCGTGGGCGAGACTCATGCCCAGAATCGTGTCGCCCGCTTTCAGCAGCGACAGATACACCGCGGCATTGGCCTGCGAGCCGGAATGCGGTTGCACGTTGGCGTAGGCCGCGCCGAACAGTTTCTTGGCGCGCTCGATGGCCAGTCTCTCGGCGACGTCCACGTACTCGCAGCCGCCGTAGTAACGCTTGCCCGGATAGCCTTCCGCGTATTTGTTGGTCAGCACCGAGCCCTGCGCTTCCAGCACCCGCGGACTGACGTAATTCTCCGATGCGATCAACTCGATGTTCTGCTCCTGGCGCCGCAGTTCGGCGCGCATCGCCTGCGCAAGTTCGTCGTCAAAGCCGGCAATGGTCATATCCTGGCTGAACATCAGTCGCTCCAAGTGGGTATGGGGGTGTCGTGGGCACGCAATTCTACCGCACCCGGGCGTCGCATCCGGCGCAAGGCCCGGAAAATCAAGGCAAAATCGCCCGAAACGGGCCGTTCAGGTCTCCAGGAATGCCTCGACCACGCCGTTCCAGGCCTGCGCCAGGTTGCGGCGGTTATAGCCGCCGCCGCCCAGACCGACGATCCGGCCGCCGCACAGTTCCTGCGCCAGCATGCAGAGGCGAACCGCGGCTTTCCTGTGTGCGGCGGGTGTGTAGCGCAGATGGGTAATCGGATCGCCGGCCACGCTGTCGGCCCCGCATTGCAGCAGGATAAATTCCGGCTTGTGGGCCACGACATGCGCTTCCACCCGCTGCCACGCCTGTGCGAATTCCGCGTCCCCCGCCCCCGGCGGCATCGGAATGTTCAGCTTGGTGCCCTGCGCCGCGCCGATGCCGGTCTCGTCCTCCGAACCGGTGCCGGGATACAGAAAACGGCCGTCTTCATGCAGATCGGCAAAGATCAGCAACGGATCGGATTCAAACGCGTACATGACGCCGTCGCCGTGATGCGCATCAATGTCAACGTAGGCGATGCGCTGCAATCCGTGTTCGTTTCTCAGGTATTCGACCGCGACCCCGATGTCGTTGACCACGCAGAAACCGGCGGCGTGCGCGCGCCCGGCGTGATGCAAGCCTGCGATGGGCACGAAGGCGCGATCCCAGGATTTGTCCATCACGCCCGCGACGGCGTTGAGTGTCGCGCCGACCACTTCCAGCGCCGCGTCGCGGATCTCCGGCAACGCGGGTGTGTCGCCTTCGTCCAGAAAACCGTGGCCCTCGCGACAGCGCCGCTCCACAAATGCGAGGTAATCGGGCGTGTGGAACCGCTGCAACTCGGTATCCATCGGATAGCGCGCCGGAATCGGCAGTACGCGCCGGTCCAGACCGCGGGCGTGGGTCTCACGCCAGAACGCGGCAAATCGGTCCGGCCCGAACGGATGGCCGTCCCCGAAGCCGTAGCGGGACTGGGCTGGATCGTGACAGACGGCGACTCGCATGGTGCCACCTCGCGGAAACCGGACAGTGCGATATTATGACCGCCCTTGCCGAGGAAGGCTGCATGGCAGAGACGGTCGGCGTCAGACGCATTCAGGTGGGTTGGCGTGAATGGGCTGCGTTGCCGGACCTCGGCATTCGGCGGGTCAAGGCCAAGATTGACACCGGCGCGCGCACGTCCGCGTTGCACGCTTTTGCGGTCGAGCCGTTCACCCGCGACGGCGTGGCGATGGTGCGATTCGGCATCCACCCGCTGCAATCTCGTTCGACGCCCGAAACGTTCTGCGAAGCACCGATTGCCGACCAGCGCTGGATCACCGATTCCGGCGGGCACCGGGAGTTGCGTCCGGTGATCGTCACGCCGGTGCAGATCGCGGGCATGGTGTGGCCCATCGAACTCACGCTGACCGATCGCGACACGATGCGCTTTCGCCTGCTGATCGGGCGCAGCGCCATGAACGGACGGCTGCAGGTGGACCCGGATGCTTCGTATCTTGGCGGCGGACGCGAACCGGGCGACAACGACAACGATGCCGACAATGACAACGAAGAATAGGATTGCACCAGTGACACAGAACCCGCGCAAGAACCGCAAGCGTCACATGAAAATCGCGATCCTGTCGCGTAACACGCGCCTGTATTCCACCAAGCGTCTGGTCGAAGCGGGCATGCAGCACGGGCACGACATGTTCGTCATTGATCCGCTGCATTGCTACATGAACATTGCGACCGACAACCCGGAAATCCATTTCAAGGGCCGCAAACTGGAAGGCTTCGATGCGGTGATCCCGCGCATCGGTGCATCGGTCACGTTCTACGCCAGCGCCGTGCTGCGCCAGTTCGAGATGATCGGCGTGTACTCCCTGAACGAGTCGGTTGCGATCGGCCGGGCGCGCGACAAGCTGCGTTCGCTGCAACTTCTGTCGCGCAAGGGCATCGGCATGCCGGTCACCGGGTTCGCGCATTCGCCGGACGACACCGACGACCTGCTGGCGCTGGTCGGCAATGCACCGGCCGTCATCAAGCTGATCGAAGGCACGCAGGGCGAAGGCGTGGTACTGGTGGAAACCCGGCAGGCGGCCGAAAGTGTGATTGATGCGTTCCGCGGGCTCGACGCCCACTTTCTGGTGCAGGAATTCATCAAGGAATCGCGCGGCACGGATATCCGCTGTTTCGTGATCGGTAACAAGGTCGTGGCCTCCATGAAACGCCAGGCCCGCAAAGGCGAGTTCCGCGCCAACCTGCATCGCGGCGGCAGCGCAAAACCGGTGACCATCACGGCAAAAGAACGCGCCATGGCGGTCAAGGCGGCGCGCGTCATGGGACTCAACGTCGCCGGCGTCGACATTATCCGCTCGGCCAAAGGTCCACTGGTACTCGAAGTGAATTCCTCGCCGGGCCTGGAAGGCATCGAATCCGCCACCCAATGCGACATCGCTGGCGAAATCATCAAGTTCATCGAGCAACACGCCCGTCCCGGTTATACCCGCACCAAGGGCAGCGGCTGACAGGCCATCGAACCTGACAGGTCAGCACTGACCGCCCTTAATGAATCTGTCATTCCCCGTTAGTGGGAGCGGTCGTACCGACCGAGACCGAGAACATCGCGGCGAATATCGCCGCTCCCACCGACAATCCGCTTCAGCGTTGCTTCGCCCTTATGAATCCGTCATTCCCGCTGGTGGGAGCGCTCGTACCGACCGCGACTGAGAACATCGCGGCGAATATCGCCGCTCCTACCCACCATCTACTTCAGCCTTGCTTCGCCGCTGCACCCCCGAAATAACCGGAAGAAATGCCAGCTGGCGGATGTCGCCGCTTTCCCGGATAATTCCGCCCTGTTTTCTCACATCAGACCGGATCGCGCTGAATTTTATGGCTCAGTACATATACACAATGAACCGCGTGGGCAAAGTCGTGCCCCCGAAACGCGAAATCCTCCGCGACATTTCCCTGTCGTTTTTCCCCGGCGCCAAGATCGGCGTGCTGGGCCTGAACGGTTCCGGCAAATCCACCCTGCTGCGGATCATGGCCGGCGTGGACACCGACATCAACGGCGAAGCACGCCCCCTGCCCGGCACCAAGATCGGCTATCTGCCGCAGGAACCGCAGCTCGATCCCGCCAAGAACGTACGCAGTAACGTCGAAGACGGCCTCGGCGAAATCATGGAAGCCAAGCAGAAACTCGATGCCGTATATGCCGCCTATGCCGAACCGGATGCCGATTTCGAAAAGCTTGCCGCCGAACAGGCGCGGCTCGAAAACATCCTGCAGGCCAGCGGCAGCGAAAATCTCGATCACGTGCTCGAAGTCGCCGCGGAAGCATTGCGCCTGCCGCCGTGGGAAGCCGATGTCACCAAACTTTCAGGCGGTGAGCGCCGCCGTGTTGCCCTGTGCCGTCTGCTGCTCTCGAAGCCCGACATGCTGCTGCTCGACGAACCGACCAACCACCTCGATGCGGAATCGGTGGCGTGGCTGGAACGCTTCCTGCAGGAATATCCCGGCACCGTCGTCGCCGTGACCCACGACCGTTACTTCCTCGACAACGTCGCCGGCTGGATTCTGGAACTCGACCGCGGCCACGGCATTCCGTGGCAGGGAAATTATTCCTCGTGGCTGGAACAGAAGGAAAAACGCCTCGAGATCGAGGAGAAACAGGAAACCGCCCACATCAAGGCCATGAAAGAAGAATTGGAATGGGTGCGGCAGAATCCGAAAGGGCGTCAGGCCAAAAGCAAGGCGCGCGTGGCGCGTTTTGAAGAGCTTGCCTCGGCGGAATTCCAGAAACGCAACGAAACCCAGGAACTTTATATTCCGCCGGGACCGCGTCTCGGCGATCTCGTCGTGGAAGCGAGCGGCCTGCGCAAGAGTTTCGGCGACACATTGTTGTATGACGACATGTCGTTCAATCTGCCGCCCGGCGGCATCGTCGGCGTGATCGGTCCGAATGGCGCCGGCAAGACCACGCTGTTCCGCATGATCGTCGGCCAGGAAAAACCGGACGGTGGCGAACTGCGCATCGGCCCGAGCGTGAAGCTCG
>DASSOA010000076.1:0-7693 GCA_035701115.1 Gammaproteobacteria bacterium | reverse complement strand
CATCCGCATCGGCATGGCGCGTAGCCGCAAAAAATATGAAAAATATCCACGTACTCGTGGTTCCTGATTCCGGGCACATGAGTTGGATTGATAATCCAAGAGTTTTCAATGAAGATCTAGAGGAAAGTCTAGCTGCTATCTCTCGCAATAATGAAATTAATCATTAATATCGGTGTTTGGACTGTCCCTGCTTTCGCAGAAACTGGGATAGAGTGATTCATGCTATGAGTCGAGGGGCTGCTATGGGTCGTTAGGAGCCTGTCGTTACACGCGGTCAGATGGACTAAGTTGTTGCGGTTTAATTATTTTGTGAATTGCCTGAATATCAAACTGGTATTCACGCCACCAAACGCGAAATTATTGTTCATTACCAGTTCGGTTTCGATGTTACGGCCTTCCCCGATGATGTAATCCAGTTCCGCGCAGCGTGAATCGAGGTTGTCGAGGTTGATGGTTGGCGCGAACCAGCCTTCGCGCATCATCTCGATTGGCAGCCAGGATTCGAGTGCTCCCGATGCGCCCAGCGTGTGGCCGAAATAGCTTTTGAGCGAACTGATCGGCACGGCACGTTTGAAGACTTCGCGAGTGGCGATGGTTTCGGCGATATCGCCGAGATCGGTGGCGGTGCCGTGGGCGCTGATGTAGCCGATCTCATCCGGCGGGACACCCGCGCTGTCGAGCGCGAGCCGCATTGCCTGCACCATGGTTTCGATCTGCGGCTGGGTCATGTGCGCGCCATCCGAATTGGTGCCGAAGCCGACAATTTCGGCATAGATGCGTGCGCCGCGCGCCTGCGCGAATTCCATATCCTCCAGGATCAGCGTCACGGCGCCTTCGCCCAGTACCAGTCCGTCACGGTCGCGATCGAATGGACGTGGTGTGGTTTCCGGCGCGTGGTTGCGCAGGCTGGCGCCGTACATGGTGTCGAACATGGCGACCGGACCGATGCTGAATTCCTCGCCGCCGCCGGCAATCATCACGGTCTGCTGGCCGTACTTGATGGTTTCGTACGCAAAGCCGAGTGCCTGACTGCCGGAGGTACAGGCGCTGCTGGACGGAATCACGCGCCCCGTGATGCCGAGCAGCATCCCGATGTTCACGGCACCGGTGTGGCTCATCATCTTCACGTAGGTATTCGAAGTCACACCACGCACTTTGTAATGCACATCGAGACTGCCGAATGCGACCACTGCCTGCGCGCTCCCGGCTGAGGCGCCGTGCGCGATACCGGTTTTCCCGGATTTCAGGATCGGATCACCGAGCAGACCGGCATCCGCAAGCGCGCGTTCCGCGGACAGCGTGGACATGAGCGCGACCGGGCCCATGCTGCGCGTCACCTTGTGCGTGTAATGCTCCGGAATCTCGAATGGCTCGACCCGTGCGCCAAGCCGTGTGCGCAAACCCTGATAACGATCGAGTTCGGGCAGGTATTTGACGCCCGAAGTGCGCGATTTCAGCTTTTCGCGAATGCTTGCCCAGTCGTGACCGAGCGCGGTCAATCCGCCGAAACCGGTGACGACCACGCGCCGCATTCAGCACATCCCGCCGTTTACAGCGAATACCTGCCGGGTGATGTAGGCCGCCGATTCCGAAAACAGAAATGCAACCAGGCCGGCGACTTCTTCGGGTTTTCCCAGCCGGCCCATCGGCACCTGCTTGATGATTTCCTCGGTGGGCGCGCCGTGCAGCATCTCGGTTTCGATCGGGCCGGGTGCGATGCAGTTGACCGTGATGCGGCGGCTGGCAAGTTCCATCGCCAGCGCTTTCGTGGCACCGATAATGCCGGCCTTGGCCGCGCTGTAGTTGGTTTGCCCGCGGTTGCCCATGATGCCGGACACCGAAGCAATCGTGACGATGCGTCCGCCGTCGCGCAACCGCACCAGCGGCATGACCAGCGGCCGCAGCACATTGTAGAAACCACCCAGATTGGTATTGATGACGCGATCCCAGTCCTCGCCGGATAGTGCGGCAAAGGTATTGTCTGCCGTCACGCCGGCATTGCAGACCACACCCCAGTAGGCACCGTGCTGCTCGACTTCCGCGTCCAGTGCCCGGCTGGCAGCTTCGCGGTCGGCGAGATCGAAGCTCAGGCTGTGCGCCTTGCCGCCTGCCGACGTGATTTCCTGTACCAGCGCGTCGGCCTTCGCGGCGTTGCGGTGGAAATGCAGGCTGACGTCGAAACCGTCACGGGCGAGTTGCCGCGCGATCGCACCGCCGATGCCGCCGCTCGCGCCGGTTACCAGTACCCGTTTTGGTTCGTTCACCGCATTTGCTCCTGTTGCGCTTTCATCTCGTCGTTGATTTCAATAATGATGATCGTTGCGCTTGCCAGCGTCTGCCCGTCGCACAGAATCGTGCATTGACAGGCGGCAAGGCCGCCGTCTTCCCCGAATTCGCGTTCCGCCAGAATTTCGAGGTTCGCGCCTTCAGGGAACCACGGCGTTGTCGTCTCGTAACGGCGCGTGCCCAGCAGCATGCCGGTACGCGGTTCGCGGTTCTCGCGCCGGCCGTTGATGCCCGCGTGCGCGGCAATCGCCTGCGCCATCATTTCGATCCCGACCCAGCTCGGTACGCCGTGCCCCGCGACGAAGAACCGGTGCGTGCGGTCTATGTGCGCACTGACGCGGATGCTGTCACGGGAATCCTCGATAACCCGGTCAATCAGGACTGCCGGTCCCTTGTGCGGTAACACGTCAGCGATGTCGTGATGCATGTCCATCTAGGCGCGCCCCAGTATCACGCAAATATTACTGCCGCCGAACGCGAATGAATTGCTGGCCACGATGCGGCAGTCACGCGCCGGATCGGTTGCGCTGCACAGGGTCAATGGCGCGAGCGCCGGATCGGATTCGCCATCCCACACGTGTGGGGGCAGACGCGTGGGCGACGGTTCGGTCAGCAGCAGCCAGCAGAATGCCGCCTCGGTTGCGCCGGCGGCACCCAGCGAATGACCGACCAGCGGTTTGGTGGAACTGCACGGAACCTGTGTGCCCAGCACGCGTGCCACGACGTGACTTTCGACCAGATCGTTCTGCGGCGTCGCAGTGCCGTGCAGATTCAGGTAATTGATGGCGGTTGCCTCGACGCCCGCATCCGCCAGCGCCTTGCGCATCGCGAGCTCGGCGCCGCGGCCTTCCGGATCGGGGCCGGAGATGTGATAGGCATCCGACGATTCGCCGATCCCGAGCAGGCACACCGGACCCGGTTCGCGGGTCATCAGAAAGATCGCCGCCGCTTCGCCGATGTTGATGCCGTCGCGGTTTTTGCTGAATGGATTGCAGAGCCCCTGCGACACGGATTCCAGCGCCGCGAAGCCGTTGAGCGTCAGATGACACAAGGTATCCACGCCGCCGACAATCACTGCGTCGCACAAACCGGTTGTCAGCAGACGGCGTGCCGACGAGAGCGCTTTCGCGCTCGAAGTGCACGCGGTTGAAACCGTCCAGGCCGGACCGTCAATGTGCAATGCACGCCGGAGATATTCACTTGGGCTGCTGATTTCCTGCTGGCGGTAATCGAACACGCCCGGCAGCTTGCCGTTACGAAGATAGTCTGCGGTGGCACGTTCGCCTTCATCAATGCCGGAGGTGCCCGTGCCGAGCACGATGCCGATACGCGCCGCGCCGTACTGCGCGATTGCTGCATCGACCTGAGGCCGGATCTGTTCGATCGCAGCAAGCAACAGCCGGTTGTTGCGCGACGCATATTCCCGCATTTCGGGTTCGATTTCCGGCAAATCCGCATTCACGGCGCCGACCCGCACACTGCGCCCGCGGATCAGGTCCTCACGCGCCTGCATGCCGGCCGTCGAACCCGCGTGCAAACCGGCGCGCACGGTCTCGATGTCGTTGCCGAGCGCGTTGAGGATCCCGAGTGCATTGAGATAGACGCGCGTCACGGCGAACCTCCGGCGGCACCCAGCGGCGTCATGCTGACCACGAGTTTCGCGAGCGGAATTGCGATGTTGATACGCGCCTCTGACAAGGTATCGCCGGTTTTCTCGATGCGGGCAATGAGGTGGCCATGCTCGAAAAGTTGCCGGGTCTGTGTCGTGCCGTTCTGCGCGAGCGTCAGCGTGAGATTGTGCAGCCGCGGTTGCAGCGCCGCGGGGTCGGCGAGCGCAAGTTCGAGCATGCTGATCAGCAGTTCGCCGTGCAGGTTGATCTGCTCCGGTTGCTTGTGAATAGCATGCCCATCGTAATCAAGCGCAAACAGGCTGGTCCCGAACAGGCTGAGGCCGGCCAGCCGCAACGCATGCGAATCAACCTGCAGTTGACCCATGAAGCTGTCGGTGCGGCCGTCATGCTGCACGGTTACCAGATGCATGGCGCTGACGCTCGGCAAGGAAGACGGCGGGAGCAGACAGAACTGCCCGTCGTGACCGATGCGGGTACAGCCGGGCGCCACGGGTGCGCTCGCGCAGCCGGCCATCAGCATCACCAGAATTGGCAACAGCAACAGTCTTGGCAGTCGCTTCATGTGGGATTCCGTGGCACCGGCGGCAAGGATAAGGGAGCGCTGAGGTAGCTGGCCAGTATCCCCATCAAGGTCGCAAGGCCGAATGCGTGCAGCGCGGGAATCTGGCTCAGCGACAGGAGGCCGAACGAGCACAGAGTGGTCAGCGCCGACATCGTCACCGCCAGCGCCGGCGAGCGCTGCTGTCCGCCGCCTTCACGGAGAAAGACCGCATAGTCGCGGCCGAGACCCAGTATCAGAATCAGCGCCACCACCACGAAAATATTTACCGGTTCGCCGAGCCAGCCGAGCGCGCCGAGAGTGATACCCATGGCCAGCAGCGGCGGATACAGCATGCGCACTGCCTCGCGGCGTCCGTAACGCCAGATCAGCAGCGTCGAGATGAGCAGATAGCCGATGATGACGAGCCAGGTGGCGCGCACGCGAATGCGATGGAACGTAGCGGCGATGCGGCTCAACGGCTCGACGAACCGTGCACCCGGCACGCGTGCTGCGACTTCGTTAAGTACACTGGAGTTGATATCCCGGCTGCCGATGACGGTGGCGAGCAGCGCGACACCGTGGTCGGTGGGGATCACGAATCGTTGCAGGTCCGGTACGGCATTGAACAGCGCGGGTTCGGTCAGCGGCGCGTGCGCGGCCTTCAGCCAGTCCTGTTCATAATGGGTGGCGAGTTGCGCCGGCAGACCGATATCCGTGAACGCGGATTTGAGTTCGGAAGACGACGCAAACACATGTTGCCACGCTTTCAGGCTTGCCTGCTGCCGTCGTTCCGACGGCAGGAAACGCGACAGGCCGAGCGTGTTGCTGTCAGGCAGCACGTGATTGACCTGCGCAAACAATTCTTCTTCGCGATTGAGCGCCTGCTGCAGATCGGGCGCTTCGATGAGGAAAAATCCAGGCGGCGGTATCTGCCCGAGCGTGGTGCGGATGTGCGCGTCGGTCTGCATCAGTCTGGACGGGAAGTGCTGCAATTCGCGTACGTCGTCACTCGCGTGCAGGAGAAACCAGCCCGGGACCGCGCCCAGCAGCAGCAGTGCAGGCAGCAGGTGTCGCCACGGCGACGCGCGGCACGCGGTCTGAATGAACTGTTGTGGCCAGCGAATCGCAGCATGCGCGGCCACGTCGGGCGTGCGGGTCAGGGCGACGGGAAATATCAGCGCGACCACCAGACCCGCTTCGAGCAGACCGGTGACCGAAAAAATCGCGATCTGGGTCAGCGCTGGAAATCCCGCCAGCAGCAGAAACGCGAACGCGACCACGCCGGTCAGCATGCCCATGTATAGACCGGGACGGATTTTCCGCATGACGTCCGGCGGTGCGCCGCCGCCAAACCAGTATTCCGAGAAATACAGAAACGCGTAGTCAATCGCGATGCCGAGCAGCGTGGTGCCGAACACCAGCGTGAGGATCTGGATCGAACCGTAACAGGCAATTACCGCCGCACTCGCGGCGAGCATGCTGGCAAACAACTGGAAGAAGCCAAGCACGTGCGGCGCCAGCGATCGGAACACATAGGCAATCAGCAGCATGATCAGCACGGTGGAGATCAGGCTGAGCCAGACGGTTTCCTGCTGCGCTTCGCGGCGCGCGACATCGGCGAACAGCGGCGCGCCGGTGGCCTCGACGCTGCATGCGCCGCAGGCCGTGCGCACTGCGGTTTCGGCATCGCGCACCGCGCGGGTGGCGAGCGCGGAACTTTGTGCCCCGAAACCGGACCCACTGAGTTCCACACTCAGCAGGTAGTAGCGTTGACCATGGCGTTGGGCGGTGAGAAACGCACCGTCCGGGAGAAAATCCGGGTAGGGCCGTGGCAGGTTGCTCATGAACTGCGCGAGATAACCGCCGGGGTCGCTGCCGAATGCGTTCACCATGCCGGCTGGACTGGCCAGTGACGCGGCAACGTCGGTGGCCAGCGCCTTGGCGCCTTCCCGATCCAGCCGCGCAGCCTGCTCGCCGTCGAGTAGTGCAAAGTGATGCGTCTGATACACGGCGAGTGCGCGATTGACCATCGCGCCCGAATCTTCTGCGTGCAAACCGGCCGTCTGCAGCGCGCCTTGTGCCGCTTGTGCGGCGCTGCGCGTCGCGGGTGTGTCGTCACCGCCTATCAGAATCAGCAACTGGCGTACAAACGCCTCGCGGCTGCGTTTGGTCGCGGTAGCAAGCGCCCGCGAATCGTGTTCGCCCGGCAGCAAGGTCAGAATGTCGGTGTTGATCGGTTCACGCACGTCGAGCCGCAACGCTGCCACAGTGCACAGCGCTGCAAGTGATATGAACCAGATCAGCCATCTGGCTGCGGCCGGGAGTCGTTGCGTCATGATCCGGGACGGCTGCGAACGGGAGTGAATCGTATATCCATGCGGCCGCCGGACGTTTCCTTGATGTCGAGTTGCTGCGGGTGGCCGGGCGCGCTTTCGGTGACCTGAATGCTGACGATGGCCTCGGCCATCGGCCCCGGTTTCGGCGTCAACAGCACGCGCCGGCCTTTGTTCAGTGGCGTGACGTTGATTTGAAAGTAACGCTGCAGGTCGGATGTGTTGCCGGCAAGCGCGCTGATGAAGATGTGTTCCACGGCGGCAAGCCACGGCGTCTGGTCCGGGTTCAGTTTGCGCATGCTGCCGTCCGGCAGCTGCTCCTGCGCCTGTTTGCCGTTCATCTCGAACACATAGTGATACGGCGAGGTGATTTCCCAGTGAAATCCGCGCTTCTGATCGAAGCGCATGATGCCGTGACTGATGAGCGGTGCACTGAAGCCAGGCAGGGTGCGGGTCTGCACGAAGCTGACGTCAACGCCCGGAAGCGCATTCGATTTGGACGGTGCCGAGAACGCGAGCGATGCGGCGCAAAGCAGCAATGATCCGGTCAGCAGTCGTGCAAGTTTCATGATTGAGAATTTGTGCATATCAGGGCGACGCTGTGGTAGCGGAGGAATGTAACCTTGACGAAACGGGTAGCGGTCACAGATATTTCTTGAGGCGGTCCAGCAGCGGGGGCGGACTGACCAGTTGCAACTCGCGGGTGCGCGCATCAATGGCGCACTGGATGGTGTAGCCCGTGGTCAGCCGCTTGCCGTTGTCGAGGCCGCTGACCAGATATTCGATTTTCATGCGGTTTTCCCATTCTACCAGTCCCGCCCGCACTTCGATGCGCTGCGCATACAGCAATGGTTGCACGAAACGCACACGCGCTTCGACAATCGGCCACAGGAAATTCGAGG
>DASSOA010000075.1:0-4383 GCA_035701115.1 Gammaproteobacteria bacterium | reverse complement strand
CGATTATTGCCAGAGGGCAACAATGAACCGACGACCCCCTTGAATCGGTTGTCGGAGGTTCAAATCCTCACAACGGTGCTGGGCTATCAACGCAGAGGGAAAATTTCAGGGGAAAGTAAAAATTGGTCGGGGCGAGAGGGTCCACTGCGCAGCAGTGGACGGGCTTGCAGGGATAGCAAGCCCTGGATTTTCCGGTTTGGCAGGACAGCCAAACCGGAAAATGAACCGATGCCCCCCCATAAAATCGGTTGTCGGAGGTTCAAATCCTCACAACGGTGCTGGACGATCAACGCAGAGGGAAAATTTCAGGGGAAAATAAAAATTGGTCGGGGCGAGAGGATTTGAACCTCCGACCCCCTGCACCCCATGCAGGTGCGCTACCAGGCTGCGCTACGCCCCGACATCGAAGGCGCATGATACTTGATGGAGCGAGCCGGTGGAACCGGGAAAATAGGTCGATTTCAGTGTTTTAGCAACTGCAGCAATTCTTCGAGTTCAACCCGAAGCTGCCGCACGATCTGCTGACTCTGTGTGACATCCTGTTTTGCAGTATCACCGGACAGTTGCTGGCGGGCGCCGCCGATCGTGAACCCCTGCTCATAGAGCAGACTGCGGATCTGACGGATAACCAGCACGTCGTGGCGTTGATAATAGCGGCGGTTTCCACGCCGCTTGACGGGCTTGAGTTGCGGGAATTCCTGCTCCCAGTAGCGCAGGACGTGCGGTTTGACCCCGCACAGGTCGCTCACCTCGCCAATAGTGAAATAGCGCTTGCCGGGGATCGGCGGAAGCTCGCTATTGTTCCCGGCTTCCAGCATATGCTTCCACCCTTGCTTTGAGTTTTTGTCCCGGACGGAAAGTAACGACACGGCGCGCCGTAATCGGGATTTCCTCCCCCGTCTTGGGATTCCGCCCCGGGCGCTGGTTCTTGTCGCGCAGATCGAAATTGCCGAAACCCGAAAGCTTGACCTGACGTCCCTTGGCCAGCGCCAGACGGACTTCCTCGAAAAAGAGGTCCACCAGCTCCTTCGCCTCCCGCTTGTTGAGCCCTAACTCCTCAAACAGGGACTCGGCCATTTCCGCCTTGGTCAACGCCATGCTCAATCTCTTATTGTTGCGCCCAGTTCCCGCCGTAACCGTTCGATTACCTGGACCATCGCCGCATCCGCGGCATCGTCCGTTAGGGTGCGCGAAGAATCTTGTAAAATCAAGCCTAAAGCGACACTTTTTCGCCCAGAATCTATCCCGGGACCGCGGTATATGTCAAACAACAAGACCTGCCGGACCAATTCGGGCGCCGCGCTGCTGGCGACCCGCACCAGCGTCTCGGCCGCAATACTCTCCGATACGACGACCGCGATATCCCGCCGAATCGCAGGGAAGCGGGAAATCGGCGCAAATTGGGGTATGTTTGACGCCATTAGCGGCTCAAGGGCCATCTCAAAGAGATACAAGGAAGGTGGAATATCGAGCTGTTGGGCTATTCCGGGGTGAATGGCACCCAGCCAGCCTACCGCCTCTTCATTCAACCAGATCTGCGCGCTCTGACCGGGATGCAGCGCCGGGTGCGCGGTAGCTTCGAAGCGTACGTTCCCGACATGGCCACCCGCAGCCAACAGCGCTTCAATATCATTCTTCAGGTCTGCAAAGTCGGCATCCCGACCCGGCGTCCCCCATTGCTCGGGATAGCGGCTGCCAACACTCACGCCCGCTATGACGGTTTCCTGTTTAATATCAGTAGCTTGCGAAACAAACCTCATTCCAGTCTCAAATAGACGAACCCGCTCCTGCTGGCGGTTGAGGTTATATTGCAGCGCCGTCACCAGGCCGGGCCAGAGGCTGAGGCGCATTTCGGCCAACTCGGCACTGATCGGATTGGCCAGTGCCAGGCCACTCGCGCCGCCCGAAAGCGTACGCTGCAGTTCGGGTGCCACGAAACTGTAGGTAATGGCCTCGTGGTAGCCGCGCGCCACCAGCACGCGCCGCAAGACTGCCGCGTCAAGCCGCGTCTCGCTGGTGCCGCCCATGATCTGCGGCATCGGAAAATGGGCCTCGGGGATACGGTCATAGCCGTAGATACGCCCGACTTCCTCAATCAGGTCCTCTTCAATCCCGATATCGAAGCGGTGACTTGGCGGTGTGACCCCCCAACCTTCACTGACCGCCTCCGGTGACATCTCCAGGCGGCGCAAAATCCGGATCACATCCGCTTCGGCGATTTCCATGCCAAGTAATCGCTCCAGCCGGCGATGCCTCAACCTGACCCTGGCGCGTTTGGGCAGATGGGCCTTCGAATTCACCTCTTCGACCGGGCCTGCTTCACCGCCGCAGATTTCCAGAATCAATCGCGTGGCCCGTTCCATGGCGCGCCGTTGTCCTTCGGAGTCGACGCCGCGCTCAAAGCGATAACCTGCATCGGTCTGCAACGCCAGCCGCCTTCCCCGGCCATTGATGGCATCGGGTGCAAACCACGCGCACTCCAGCAGCACGTCCCGGGTCTCGCCGTTAACGGCAGAACCCTCGCCACCCATGATGCCCGCCAGACCCAATGCATCGGCCGAATCGGCGATCACCAGCATGTCCGGGTCAAGCTTGATCTCCCGGCCATCCAGCAGGATCAACGTCTCGCCCGGCTTTGCCCATCGCACGACAATCTTCTGATTGACGCGACCAAGATCGTACGCATGCATCGGCTGGCCCAGTTCCAGCATCACGTATTGCGTCACATCCACCAGCGGACTGATCGGTCTGATACCCGAGCGCCGCAAGCGTTCCTGCATCCATAGCGGGGTTTTCGCTGCCGGATCGATTCCGCGAATGATCCGCCCCAGAAATCTCGGACAGGCGTCAGGGGCCTCCAACGTGATCGGCAAGGTCGATTGGTGTTGGGCCTCAACCGCGCTGACGTCAGGCTGATGCAGATCGGCGTCCAGCAGCGCACTCACATCACGCGCGACGCCGAGCAGACTCAGGCAATCGCCGCGGTTGGGCGTGAGTTCCACTTCGAATATTGAATCGTCGAGTTTCAGATACGCGTCCAGCGCCGTTCCGACGGGTGCATCGGCCGGCAATTCCATCAGCCCGCTTGCGTCGGCACTCAGCCCGAGTTCACGCGCGGAACACAACATGCCTTCCGATTCGATGCCGCGCAGTTTGGCGCGCTTGATCGCCGTGCCGTCAGGCAACTGTCCACCGACCCTGATCAGGGCCGCCTTCATCCCAGCACGCACATTCGATGCGCCGCATACAATCTGCAGGGAAACGCCCTCGCCGGCTTTCACCTTGCACACTCGCAGTTTGTCGGCGTCCGGATGCGGTTTCACATCAATCACGTCCGCGACCACCACATCGCGGAAACCCGGATGGGCCGGCTCGATTGCACTGACTTCGAGCCCCGCCAGCGTCAAGCGATCAGCCAGTTGCCGCGTATCAATCCCGATCTTGACGAATTCACCCAGCCAATTGAAACTGATTTTCATAATTCGTTTTCCGGCATTCAGCTGAACTGCTGCAGAAAGCGCAGATCGTTTTCGTAGTTCATGCGGATGTCATTGATCCCGTAACGCAGCATGCCCAGGCGCTCGACGCCCATGCCAAACGCATAGCCGCTGTAGCGTTCCGGATCAACTCCCACCGCACGCAGCACATTGGGATGCACCATGCCGCAGCCGGCGACCTCCAGCCAGGTAGTGTGCTTGCAAACACGGCAGCCTTCGCCGTTGCAGAACACGCACTGCACGTCAACTTCGGCACCCGGTTCTACAAACGGGAAGAATGACGGCCGGAACCGAATCGCCAGTTCCTTCTCGAAGAAGTTGCTGAAGAACGTGGTCAGGATGCCGCGCAGATGCGCCATGCTGACATTCTCGTCCACCAGCAGTCCCTCCACCTGATGGAACATCGGCGTGTGGGTGAGATCCGAATCGCAGCGATAGACCCGTCCCGGCGCAATAATCCTGATCGGTGCGCCGTGCTTCTGCATGGCGCGAATCTGCACCGGCGACGTATGGGTGCGCAACAGCAATTTCCGGTCCCGAAGATAAAACGTATCCATTTCGGCGCGCGCCGGATGGTTGGGCTGGAAATTGAGTGCGTCGAAATTGTGAAACTCGTCTTCGATTTCCGGGCCGGTCGCAATTCTGAAACCCACACTCACGAACAGTTGTTCAATGCGCTCCAGCAGCCGTGTGACCGGATGCAAACCGCCCGGGGTATCCCCGCGTCCGGGCAACGTGACATCAACCGACTGGCTGGCAAGCTGTCGCGTGAGTTCAGTCTGCTCCAGTACCTGCTTCCTCGATTCAAGCACGTCGGCAACAGCCTGCTTCACCTGATTGACCAGTTGGCCGAACGCCTTGCGCTCGGCAGCAGGCAGTTCACCCA
>DASSOA010000074.1:0-6022 GCA_035701115.1 Gammaproteobacteria bacterium | reverse complement strand
CAGGATCCCGTGGTGCCGTTGCAGCTCGCTGAGCACACCCGCAACGAACTGACGGCACGCGGCTGTTCGATTCTCTGGCACACTTATCCGATGCCGCACACGGTGCATCCGCAGGAAATCCTGCACATGCGCGCCTGGCTGCTCTCGGTGTTGCACGCCGCCTGATTCGGATTCAGTGTTCGAGTGTGTAGATGAGATCCGCGCTGTTTGCCGCGCCGGATTCGGCTTCCAGCATCCAGCGCGCGCCGAGTGTGTATCGAATGCGGATGGTGTTGATGGATTGCAGAATGCCCGCGCCGTAACTCACGTAAAGGCGCGGTGAAAGGTATTTGCCGATAAAGAGTGACGGCGTGCTGGTGCCGACGCCCGTCGAAACGTTCTGGATGCTCACGTCGCTCAAGCCGATCTGGCTGCCCACCTGCTGGGCAAGAAATTCGCCGCTCGAATACGCAATGGCGTCGCCGGTATCCGTTGCAGGTTGACCGAGCAACGGCGACTGACTGGCGGTGGCCGGCAGTTGTCCCGTCAAAAGATACGCAAGCAGCGAGGATTGCGGCAACGGTGGATCGGAGAACAGCGAGACCCTGGGATTGCGCAACGAGCCGCGCACCACGACTCCGACCTGCTGCTCGCTCTGGCCCGGCAACACCGTCTCCGGATGCGCCGGTTTGCGAAGCGCGCGGATATCCAGCGCGGGATTCGAAACCGGTCCGCCGTTGAACATCAGCCGGCCCCGGTCAATATTCAGGTTCTGACCGTAGGCCGTATAAAGGCCGTCAACGATCTGCAATTCGCCGTTGCCGGTAGTGAAATGGCCCGGTTCATCAACCAGCTGCACGCTGCCGGTGATCCGGCCCGACAGGCCGAAGCCCTTGATGGTTACCTGATCGCCCATTTTCGCCAGCACGCGCGCATGGATTTTCCAGCGATCGCTGGCAGTGGCCTGATTCTGTCCGACGATTACCTGATCCTGCGAGACCTGCGCCGTGTTGCTCAGGTTGCGCGGCCGCAGCTTTGCATACGGGATGGTAACCGACCCATCGAGGTTGATATCGCGGCCATCCAGCTTGAATTCGAGCGCGGGCGAAATATTCACCTGCGCTTCCGGAATGTCGGCCGCGCGAAACTCCGTGCCGTCCAGATGCCCCTCGGCATGCCATACGCCGTTGCGCTTCTGCGCGATGCTGTCCCATTTGAGGGTGCCGGAAGCCGAATTCGCCGTGCCATTCAACGCCAGACGGTGACCGTTTCCCTGCAAATTGAGCATCACATCCGATACGTTCAAACCGAGACGCGGCACCTTGATCGCGCCTTCCTCGAGCGACGCGGTGCCGTCGAAAGTCGGATTTCCGGCCGTACCGCCCAGCGCGAGATCAATCTGCAACTTGCCCTCCAGGCCGCTGACATCGGGAATCAGCGCCGGAATCAGCGCGAAATCGTGCAGCTCGCCCTGGATCCGGCCCTTCAGCGCCGGTGTCGGGCCACGATCAATGTGTGTATCGAGATTCAGAAAGCCGCCGTCCTGCAGTGCCCAGTGCAGTGTGCCGTTGGTATGGGTTGCATCCATGCGAATGTGTGCATCGCCGTGGGTGTAATCGAGCAATGTCACCTGTTGATGACGAATCACATTGCGGATGCTGCCCGGCGAGAGCGTCGCGCTCAGGTCTATCAGGTGTTGCTGCGTGCCGCCGCCGCTCGCCTGCAGCGTGCCGGCAAAGTTCCCGCTGTATTCAAGACCCGGCGGCAGCAAGGCCTGAAGATCGTGCAGCGGTACGGCATTCAAAGTCGCGCCAACCTGCCAGTGCTGTCGTTGCCATGTCGTCGTGATGCAACTGCGCGCCGTATCCTGCACCAGACACGCGTCCGGCAGCGACAGGCCAGCCGCGCCAATGCGCAGGTGCCAGATATCCGTTGCGCGCCACGTGCCTGCACCGCTCGGTTGCAGGCTGATCTGCTGCAGATTGCCGCGCCAGGTATCGTTCTCCAGTGCGCCGTCGCCGCCGATCTCGGCAACGCCGGCCGGCGACTTGAGCGCCAGGCTGATTGAATGCGCAGCCAGCGAACCGTGCGCACGCACCGTGAGGTCGCTGATGTCCGCCCCGTCAAAGGTCATGTAATGTGCTTCGAGTGTCGCGTCGCCGCCCTGCGTGGCATTGTTCATGGCGACGTTCGCGTCGGCAGCACCCACGCTGTAATCGCCGTAACGCAGGTCGGCCGCGTGCAGACTGAAGCGCGCCAACGGCGTTTTGCCGGCAAGTTCCACGCTGCCGCGACTGGTGAGTGAACCTGACAAGCCTGGCCACACGGCGGACAGCTCGGGCGCGTCCAGGTTCCAGTTGATCTGCGTCTTGCGCCGCAGATGACCGTCGAACCGAAGCTGGTTTCCGGCGACGCGGATGTTTACGTTCCTGAATTGCCATTTGCCCGAGCTGCATTGCGCACCACCCGTCGCCGACACCGGTGCGTTGCGCAGCGTGCCCTGCAGAGATTTCAACAGCACCGCGCACGTCAACGACGGGTTCCGGCTGCCGCTCAGTTCGGCAATCAAATTGATACGGCCGGGATATTCGGGAAACAAAAGCCCCGGATCGAGATGGCGGGCCGTCACCGTGGCGTGCCAGCGATGCATGCCGGTATGCGCATAGCCTCCGTTCAGATTTACCTGTCCACCGAAACCCTTGATGGCGAGATCGTCAATCCGGGTTTGTTGCTCATCGCCACCCGCGTGCAAGGTCCAATTGAAAGCCGGAACAGCTGCGCGAATTTCCGCGGGCGACAAGCGGAAATTCCGGGCCGCTGCCACCAGATTCCACTTGCGTTCCGGCGAACGCAATTTCAGTTCGCCTTGCGCATTGATGGTGCCGCCGCGCGACAGGTCACCACTCAGATTGACGACCAGGTTTTCGTTATGTGCCTGCACCGTGAGTGTGCCGCGCGGCGACTCGAACCATGGCCGGCCCGTCAACGGCAGTGACAGCGCCTGCCATTTACCGTGCAGATCCGGCACAGGCATTCCATCAACAAAGCCGATTGATCCGGCCAGATTGAATTGCGTGGGTGTGTTATTGCGAACCAGATCGAGCTGATGAATGTCCACACTCCCGGTTCGGTATCGCGCGGCAAATTTTCCGTGCCACTCGCCGGAATTCGGGTCATGTGCATACACGTCGCCGGCGAAATTCGTCGCATCAGGCGTCCCGGAAAAACGCGCGCTCCCGGTCAGAGCCATCTCCGGCAGCCCGTTGGCGATATCCCGTGCATTGAGTTGTGTCAGCGCGAGCGTGCCGCGCCAATCCGGATTATTGCCGAACGGCCTGTGCACCTCGGCGGCGAGCGAGGCGCGCGCCGGTTTCCGCAGGCGTACGTCAATTGCCATCTGCTGTTCGTCGCCCGTCAGCGACGCGCGGCCGCCGACCGGTACCTGCCCGGGCAGGTTCAGGTTCCAGTCAAGCGAGCTGTCGAGCTGCTCGCCGTTTCTGAATTTCCACTTTCCATGTCCGCTTGCCGCGATGTACGGACCCTTGAGCGAAAGTGCCGGCATACGCCATTCGGCGTTGTCGAGATGCAGTGTCGTATTCAGCTGCGTGATTTGCACCGGTTGCACCAGTGCAGGCGCGAAAACCTTCATGTCCTGAACGTCGATGTTGCCGATAGCCACGATCACCGGCAGATGCGGCACGACGGGTCTGGTCAGGCGAAACGGCTTGTCGTTGCCGGTGCGGTGCACAACCAGGTCAACTTGCGTTGCCGTCAGCCGGGTGATCGCCAGCCGGTTGGCGAGCAGCGCGAGCGGCAGCCAGTTCACGTTCAGGTGCTGGATGTGTGCGTCAAATGCCGCTGTCTTTATCGTGACATTTTCCAGCTCAACAGGCCCGGCAAGCGTGCCGTCGGCCGCGCCGATCTGCAGCGCGCCGGCACTGTGTCTTTCAACCGCGGCGAGTGTCCAGCGCAGCGCGAATCGCGTGTGCATGAAGATCATTCCCGCAGCGACGCTCGCCAGCAGCAGGCCGGCAGTGGCAATCAAAATGGTCCGGCGTGTCACAGATCGGGCCCGATGCTGATGTGGATGAGATACCAGTCAAGGTCGGGACGCTTTATCGGATGCGCGATGTCAAAACGTACGACGCCGACCGGCGTGCGCCAGCGCAGACCGACGCCGACACCTTTTTCAAGCGAGGTCTGAAAACTGTTGGTCACATTGCCGGCATCAACGAATGCGGCGACACCGAATACCGGCCCCAGCCGATGATCCACCTCGAGGCTGCCAACCAGCAGATCCTTGCCGCCCAGTATATTGCCATGGCTGTCACGCGGACCAATCGAGTTATAGCGGAAACCGCGGACCGTCTGATCGCCGCCGGTGTAGAAGCGCTGCGACAACGGCAGGTTGGCGAAGTTGTTTACGGAAGTTGCGCCGATTTCGCCTCGTAACAACAGGCGGGTGCGGTCAGACAGCGATTCGATCAGCTTGCTTGAAACATGAATCTGCAGAAACGTCACGTCCGATCCCAGCGTGCGACTTGAACCACGCATGTCCAGCATCGCGCGGTAGCCGTGCGTCGGATAGGTCGGGTTGTCGCTGACACTGCGACTGAAGGTGAGACCGGGCACGAGCAGGTCGGTGGTGGTAATACCGGTGTCAAATGCGCTGCGGTCGTGTTCCAGATTCAGATACTGGTTCTCGCCCCAGGCACCGAGCACGGTGTTGCGGTTGATGCCGAAGGTGGTCGAGTAGGCGATGCCGCTGCCCAGTACCTGGCGCGTGGTGCCCAGACTGTAGCGCAGCTGCTGCCAGGAAGGATTGGAAAGCGGCACCAGATAGTTGATCTGCGCCGTTTCCATGATCTTCGAATATTCCAGCTGCGTGCTGAACCGGTGGCCCAGCCCGTTCAGGCGCCGGTTTTCCCAGACCAGCGTGGTGCGCGGTCCGGTATCGGTGCCGTAACCCAGGCCAAGGCTGTAACGATTGCGTTTGCGCGGCGTCAGAATCACGCGAATCGGAATCCGGCGGTCGGGTCCGGCCTGCTTGCGCAGCACTTCAACATCAACCGATGCGAAATAGTCGGAGTCGCTCAACGCATACTGCAGATCAAGCAATTGGGTGGCGTCGTAGGGATCGCCGGGTTTGAACGTGACGTAGCGGTTCAGGAACGACGTGTGCATGAAATCCTGCACAAACGTGACGTCGCCGAAGTAGTAGCGCTGCCCGGTATCGAACCGCAGTTCAATATCGGCCCAGTGCTGCGGTGGATCCACGCGCAGCACGTTTTCGGAAAATGCCGCATTGATATAGCCGTTGTGCGCGGCGATTTCCTGCAGGCGCTGCTTGATGGATTCGTAGTCCGGCTGACTGAGCTGATCGCCCGGCTTCAGCGGCAGATTGGCGAGATAGTCCGTGAATGCGTCGTCGTCCTTGCCGGCGCCGCTCAACTGTATGTCAACCTTGCGGACCGTCACCGGCGTGCCCGGCGTGACGATATAACGCGCATGCCATCCCGCCGCGGTTTCCGTCAGGTCGCTGGCGACTTTGGCATCGTAGTAACCGTACGGTTCCAGCGCCTGGCGGATTTCGCCCGGTGCGCGTGCATTGAGCCGGTCAACCAGGCTCTGCGTCAGGTTCGGCGCGTCGTGATAGGTCTCGATACTGAGATAGGCAAGCACGTTGCGCAGCAGTTTGCCCGAGACACCCTGCACGTCCACCTCGACCTGCGCATTGGCGGCAGCGCGCGCGGTGCCCGCGTGAATTACCAACAGGACACACAACGCATGCAAGGCTGTTCGATAGGCGCGTCGCCTCATGGATGCCGCAGCGCGTCCGTGGCGGGCAGCGTGAAACCGAAGCTGCGCGCGTAAAACGCGAGTTCCGATTCGAGCGCGTGGCGCAGACTCTCCGCGCGCCGGAAACCGTGGCCTTCCTCGGGAAACGTGACGTAATTGACCGTTTGTCCCCGTGCTTCGAGCGCCTTGACCATGCGTTCGGTCTGGTCCGGCGGTACCACGCGATCGCGCAGGCCCTGGAAGA
>DASSOA010000073.1:0-19007 GCA_035701115.1 Gammaproteobacteria bacterium | reverse complement strand
TCGAGATTCACGCTGCCGGCCCAGACGAAACGCAGGCCACCGATTTCGACCAGTACCCGGCACGCTTCACCGAGCAATTGTTCGCGATCCTTGACGTGCAACAACACGCTGTTGATGCTGCTCAGCACGCGATAAAGCCGCGTCAGGCGCTCGATATGAGCGACGTGTTCGGCGGTCTCCGCTTCACGCTGCTGCAACGCGTCCGCCATCCTGTCGAACTCGTCACCCAGCTGCGAAATCTCGCCACTACCCTTGAGACGGGCGCGCGCGCTGTATTCACCACTGGCAATACGTCGTGCGGCGTCCAGCAGTGCATGCACACGACGCAGTATCAGCACATCGGAACCGATCCAGGCAATCACGAGAAACAGTATCGTGAGCACAACAATGATGATGAGGTTGCGATACAGCGCCTGATTGGAAAGCGTGAACACGTCGCTGGCAAGCGTGCCGACGATCGCAAACAGGTGATCGCCCTTGTCTCCGGCATGAAGATCCGCGCCACCGTACAGATAGCGATTGCCGTCCGGGCCGATTGTGATGAACGTGTTGCTGCCCGGCTGCGACCGCATTTGTCTGAATGGAGTCCGGTTGAAAAAACCGGCCAGGTCGGATGACAGCGTCGGACGTGCAAACAGCAGTTCTCCGGCATCATTCAGCAGATAGGACACCGACACTCCCGGCAACGACGTCGCGGTATCCAGTTGTTCCAGCCAATGTGCGCCGACCGATGCCCAGATCACTGCCTTGACGCGCCGCGATTGATCGTCAAGGACCGGCGACGCAAAACAGATGATCGGCTGATCCGCCACCTCGCCGCGCGGGTAATACCCGACCACGAATCGCCGCTCATGCATCGCGCGCCGGATGGTTTCGTGCTGCAGCATGTTGATGCCGGCAGCGATGGGTACGCCGCTGCAGATCACGTGCCCGTCCGGCGCCGCCAGACCCACGTTGGCAAATCGCGGATTGTGCGCCAGCAGCAGCTTGAACGCTTCCGTGCAACGCTCACGATTGAGTGCATTGATGACCGGAATGGCTGTCAACACGTTGAGCGCGGTATGAATTTGAGCGGTGAACTCGGCGTAGTAATCCGCCTTGAGATTCGCGAGCGCGAGCACCCGCTGCTGGCTCAGTGCCAGGGCACGCTGGCGATCAATCAGACCGGTGACGATGAACGCGACTATTGCAGGCAGCACACACAGGAACACGATCACGAGCAGACGCGTGCGCAAACTTGTCCAGAAATTTCTGGCCTGCATTGACCGGTTTCTCCCGGGGCGATGGGTGACTCAAGTGTGACATATTTCCCAAACACTTGGCCTGGATTTTGCGGGGGTCGAGAAAAAAGCCCGGCTGCGGACGGACGCGGCTATTCCTTGAGCAACCAGGTCACGCTTGCCTGGCCCTGTTCCGGGGCGAGTTGGTGGCGCAGCCAGTCGAGCGCAGCCGCAATCGTCTGCGCGGTCTGCCAGGGCGGATTCAGGATCGCGAGGCCCGACGCAGTCAGCAAGGCCGGGGATGGGGGCGCGACCGACAGTTCGGCCACGACCACGGGCCGTTGCGAGGCGTGCTGCAGCCGCCGGTGCAGCCGCGCCACCGGTGCCGGCTCCTTGACGGGGTACCACAGGACATAGACCCCGTCGGGCCAGCGCGCCTGGGCGGCAAGGCAGGTGTCGGCGAGAACCGCGAACTCATCGTCCCGTTCGAAGGGCGGATCCATCAGCACCAGGCCCCGCCGTTCGGGCGGAGGCACCAGCGCCCGAACCATTTCGTAACCGTCCCGCTCGTGGACCGCAATCCGCTTGTCGTGCTGCAATGCACGCCGGAGCATCGCGGCCTCTTCGGGATGGCGATCGGCCAGCACCAACCGGTCCTGGGCGCGGGCCAGGGCGGCAGCGATCAGCGGCGAGCCGGGGTAATAACGCGGCAGCGCCGCGGGTGGCAGGCCGGGATTGGCGGCGGCAACGATGCGCAGCAGGGTGGCAACCGGCTCAGGTGGCGCCAATGTTGTCTGGCTCAGGCGCCCGATTCCGGCCGCCGCTTCGCCGGTGCGGACCGCCGCGTCTGCCGTCAGGTCGTAGAGACCCGAGCCGGCGTGGGTGTCGTAATAGCGCCAGGGTTTGTCCTTGCGCGACAGTGCCGTGAGCAGCGTCACCAGCACGGCATGTTTCATGAGATCTGCGAAGTTGCCGGCGTGAAAAAGGTGGCGGTAATTCATGCGGGGATAATCGCATAAAAAGTATTGGTATGATGTCCGCCTCATTCCCGTTCCGGCTCATCCCATGATGCGTATCCTGAAGCAGGTTGATCCGCTGCACTGGCTATTGCTGGCTCTCGGCTGCATTTACACGGTCTCGATGTTCAATCACGGCCCGGTGCCGTCGATGGAACCGCGCTTCGCCGAAGCGGTACGCGAAATGCTCGCACGCGGCGAATATCTGGTGCCGATCAAGAACGGCGTGCCGTATATCGAATACCCGCCGCTGTATTTCTGGCTGGCGCTGCTCGGCAAGGCTGCCGGCCTGCCGATGATGGCGGCAATCCGTCTGCCGGGTTACATCGGTTTTCTGTTGTGGACCTGGTGGCTGACGCGCCTGCAACACGATCTGTTTCCGGAATGGCCGCGGCTGCTGTTTCCGCTCACTGCCGCCGCCCTGCCGGGTGTGCTGTACAACTTCTTCACCGCGCAATCCGACAGTCTGCTGATGCTCGGGACGCTGATCGCGTTCACCGGTTTCGCGCGCTTCCGCATTGACCGTCTGTCGCGCCGGTTCCCGTGGGAACTGTGGCTCGGGGTTCTGCTTGGAACCGCGGCGAAGGGACCGGTCGGCATGGCGATCACCTTGCCACCCATGGCGATTGAAATCTGCATCGCCGCATTCCTGACGGCGCAGCCGGTGATGAGCGACGGCAAAACGCTGCGCGAACGGCTGCAATGGATCGTTGAAGAAGGCTGGCGCATGGCGCCGATTCGTGGCGTGCTGCTCGCGTTGATCGGCATCGTGCCGTGGTATATCGCCGCGGGTCTGCACATTGACTGGGATTTTGTGCGCGCGGTGCTGATCTACCAGAACTTCACACGCTTTGTGCACGGTTTCGACCACCTGCAACCCTGGTGGATGTACGGTCAGACAATCTGGGGCGATCTGCTGCCGTTGTCGCTCTTGCTTCCGTTCGCGCTGTATTTCGGTTTCCGCTTGCGTTTCCTGAGTTCATTCCGCTGGCGCATGCTGCTGGTTTGGGCGTTGTTCACTATCCTGTTCTTCACCATTTCCGCTTCCAAACAAAGCAAATACATTCTGCCGGCCGCACCAGCCATGGCCATGCTGGCGCTGGCGGTCATTGATCCCTTGTTCATCAATGAAAACCTGCACCGGCTGGTAAGGCGGCTGTTGACCGGATTCGCCTGTGCGATGCTGGCGCTGTTCGCCGCGGGCGTGTTCATCTGGCTGCCCCTGCACAACGGCCAGCTGGGTGGTGCCGCAGGCTATGCGCAGATTCGTGACACCGTGGCAAAAGCGCCAGGCCGGATCATCAGTTTCCAGTGGCCCAGACCGATGACGCTGTATGAACTCGGTTCACCGATGCCGTACGTGCGTTCGTCACGTGCGCTGTACCAGGAAATTCACGACGGTCAGATCAGGGCCGGCGACTACGTGCTGGTTGATGTGAAATACATGCCGGCGGGCGGCGAAGCCGACGACATGAAACTGTTGCCGGCACCCGGTGCGCCGTGGTTTGAGAAAGTCATGGACGTAAAAGCCGAAGATCCGATGGTGCTATTGCGTGTGCTGCCCGGTGCGGCCAAGCAACCTGTGCCGCAAACGCCGCAACCGGCGCCAACAGTATGGTGGGAACAGTTTGATACGGATTGATGTTGCCCGTGGTGTGACGCGATATCACCCCGGAGCGATGTTTTTGCCGAGGCGAAGATAGCGTTTCATGAATGTTGCAACGGGCGTATTGATCAGTATCACGCCCGTCAACAACACCAGCATGCCGACCATCTGCGCGCGATTGAGTGTTTCTCCAAGACCGAACCAGCCGAGTATCACGGCAATCACCGGATTCACGTATGCGATGGTGCTGAGTTTGTCGGGGGTAGTGTGACGCAACAGCCACACGTAGGTACTGAACGCGAGACAGGAACCGAACGCAGCGAGATACAGCATCGCGCCGATGCCGCGCACCGTCCATTGCCAGTGCGCGCCTTCCCCGCTCAACAGACCGATTGTCACGAGCACCAGCCCGCCGAACAGCATCTGCATGGCGGAAAAGGTCAACGGCGGGGTTTGCAGATTGAGCGAACGTCCGTAGATCGCGCCGGCCGCCCAGCACACCGTTGCGGCAAGTATGATGAGTTGCGCGCCGAGATGTTCGAAACTGAATCCGTGTCCGGGCACGAACATCAGAATCGCACCCAGGAATCCGAGTACCAATCCGCTCTTGGCGCGCACGCCGAGCGCGTGTCCGCGTGGGCCGAAGGTGCCGAACCATGCGATCCACAATGCGGAACTCACGGAAATCAACGCGGCCTGATTCGATGGCACCCAGTTTTCGGCCCACGTGGTAAAACCGTTGGCGCACACCATCATCAGCGTGCCCATCACCATCGCCGGTATCCAGTCCTTTGAATGCCACGGCGCGGGGCCGCCACGCAACATCGTCCACAGCAGCAAAGCCGACCCGGCCAGCGTAAAACGCGAACCCGCGAGCAGACCGGCGGGCAGGTCCTGCACGCCGATTCGTATCGCAAAATAGGTTGACCCCCACACGATGTAGACCACCGCAAACGCCGCCAGCAGCCTCAGGCGGTGACGCGGATCGGTGAGCATGGCAGCAGTCCTTGAAAGGAGACACCCGAGGGGCAGTTGCGCTATGGTACACGCCGGTTCCGGCCGAGTTTACGGCCGGTGATAAATAAAGAGGCCCCGTCCGGCGGACGGGTATCGCATTCCAACAACCGGGGTAGCGCGACGTGACCAACACCAGTGACATGTCTGTCAAAGAAATCACCGTACGCGGCCTGATCATCGGCATCATCCTGACGCTGATCTTCACTGCCGCCAACGTCTATTTCGGATTGAAGGCCGGATTAACGTTCTCGACGTCGATTCCGGCCGTGGTGATTTCAATGGCGCTGCTGCGCTGGCTCGGCAACGCCACGCCGCAGGAAAACAACATCGTGCAGACGGTGGCGTCCACCGCCGGCACCTTGTCATCCATCATTTTCGTGCTGCCGGGCATGATCATCATCGGCTGGTGGACCGGCTTTCCGTACTGGGAGTCCACCGCCATCTGCGTCACCGGCGGCATTCTCGGTGTGATGTACAGCATTCCGCTGCGCCGCGCGCTGGTGACGGATTCCGACCTGCCCTATCCGGAAGGCACGGCCTGCGCCGAAGTCATCAAGGTGGGCTCCGGTTCGGCGGAACAGGACGAATCGGTTGAATCCGGCGGCAAGGGTCTGAAAGCCGTGGTCGTGGGTTCCGTTGTCTCAATCCTCTTCTATATCGTGGTACAGACTCGCCTGTTCGCCAGCGATGTCGCCGCCTATTTCCGGCTCGGCAGCAGCGACCAGTCGCCGGCGACCGGTTTCGACTTTGCGCTGTCGTTTGCGCTGTTCGGCATCGGTCATCTGGTCGGTATCACCGTGGGCATCGCGATGCTGGTCGGCGCTTTGGTCGGCTGGGCCTGGGGCGTGCCGTATTTCGGTTCGCTGCACGCGGCTGCAGGCGACGCAGCCACCTTCGCGCAGGCCATGTGGAGCAACCACGTGCGCTATGTCGGCGCCGGTGCCATCGCCATTTCCGCAATCTGGACGCTCCTGCAACTCATCAAGCCGGTGGTCAGCGGCCTGCGCAGCGCCATTGCTTCGTCGCGCGCGCGCAAGGCGGGTCAGGGCGACAAACTGGCGCGTACCGAACACGATATCCCCGTGGACCAGATGGCGATCATTTCGCTGCTGTGCATCATCCCCATCGGCTGGCTGATCTGGCATTTCCTGCACATCTCCGGGCTGGGTGACCACGCGCTGCTGCTGACTCTCGGCGGTATCTTCATTGTGGTGGTGATCGGTTTTCTGGTCTCGACTGTGTGCGGTTACATGGCGGGACTCATCGGCGCATCCAACAGCCCGTTGTCCGGTATCGGCATTCTGGTGGTTGCGCTCACCGCGCTGTTCCTGGTGTTGACGGTGAAATCAGGTCTGCCACCGGAAGCCGGGAAGGCCCTGGTCGCGTTCGCGTTGTTCGTGACGTCCGTGGTGTTCTGCGTGGCAGCGATCGCCAACAACAACCTGCAGGATCTGAAAACCGGTCAGCTGGTGGATGCCACACCGGCCAAACAGCAGTGGGCACTGGTGATCGGCGTGATTGCGAGCGCCCTGGTCATCGCGCCGGTCCTGGATCTGGTAAACAAGGCGTACGGTTTCCTGGGTGCACCGGGCGTCAATCCGGCACACGCATTGCCGGCGCCGCAGGCGGGACTCATTTCCGCACTCGCGCAGAGCGTGATCCAGAACGATGTCGAGAAATGGAAGTTGATGGGGCTGGGTGCGCTGATCGGCGGCGCATCGATCATCTTGGATTGGGCGCTGTCGAAAACCAGAAAATCGCTGCGTCTGCCGCCATTGGCCGTGGGTCTCGGTATCTACCTGCCAACGCAATCCACCTTGATGATCGTCGTCGGCGCAGTGGTGGGCTGGTGGTACGAAAAGCGCGCCGATCGCGGCCCGAATCCGGAGGCCGCCAAGCAGCTCGGCACGTTGCTGGCGTCGGGATTGATCGTCGGTGAAAGCATCCTCGGCGTGATCTTCACGGCGCTGGTGGTATTCACCGGCAAGATCTATCCGATCGGACTGGTGGGAAGCGGTTTCGCCCTGCCGGGACTCATCCTCGGCGGTCTCGCGTTTGCCGCCGCGATATTCCTGCTGTACCGCTGGATGGAAAAACTCGCGACAGCCTGATTGATCCCTGTCTGAAACACGCCGGTTCTCCTTGCGGAGAACCGGCGTTTTTTCATGTGTGTCCGGAACGCAAAAACGTTATTCAATATCGCCGATCAGATGTTTGCGGATCGGCTTTGCGAAAACCGCAAACAGAATGCCGAGGCCCACCGTGATGTACACCACCTGCATGAACAGGCTCGGCATTTCATGCACGTCCTTGGGATCGAATCGCCCGGCCGCGAGTCCCGCCATGACACTGCCAAGCGCATCGGCCATGAACCAGGTCCCCATCATCTGACTGAGATAACGCGGCGGTGCGAGTTTGGTGACCGAACTCAATCCCACCGGGCTCAGACACAGTTCGCCGAAGGTCTGAAACAGGTAACACATGACGAGCCAGGTCGGCAGTGCCTTGCTGCCATGCACCACGATATCGGCCGCGCCCGCCATGATCAGAAAACTGATGCCGAGAAACAGCAGCCCGAGTGCGAACTTGGCTGGAATCGAAGGATTCAGATGTTTGCGCGCGAGCTGCACCCACATGGCGCCGAAAATCGGTGACAGGATGATCACGAACAGCGGCTCCACCGACTGGAACCAGCCCGCCGGAATCACAAAGGATCCCATCTCGCGGTTGGTGTAGGTTTCCGCAAAGATGTTGAGCGACGAACCTGCCTGTTCGAAGCCGCTCCAGAATGCCGCGGCGGCGATGAAGAGCAGAAAGATCATGATCACCCGCCGCTTTTCCATCTTGTCCAGGCGACCGAATACCAGCACAGCGGCGAAAAACAGCACGGCGACGATGAGGATGATGATGCTCATGCTCTGCGCGAGCGCCACCATCTGAAAACGGACGATGTTGAAGTCGAGCAGCAATCCCAGTGCAACGAGCAGCACCAGGCCGATTCCAATCACCTGCCAGCCGCGGCGCTGGATGCGTGCAGCCCGTGCCGCGTCGTCGTCTGGATGCGGTTCGCGGCCGTGTTCGCCGAGAAATTTCAGGGTGAGGCGATACTGCACCAGACCCAGCGTCATACCGAGTGCGGCAACCAGAAATCCGTAATGCCAGTTGTAACGTTCACCAAAATAGGCGGCGATCAGCGGGCCGACCAGTGCGCCGAGATTGATGCCGGAATAGAACACCGAAAACCCGGCATCGCGGCGCGCACCGCCTTCAGGGTACAGCTGACCGACAATCGCACTGATGTTGGGTTTCAGCAATCCGGTGCCGAGCGCGATCACGGTGAGACCGATATAGGTCAGCGCAGCGCCGCCGGGAATGGCGAGAATGTAATTACCGAGCGCGATCAGGATGCCGCCGTGCCACACCGAATGCTGCTGACCCAGCAGACGGTCCGCAATCCAGCCGCCCGCCAGCGTCATCAGATACACGCATCCGGTGTAGACGCCGTAAATGGCGGTTGCGTCCGCGACATTCATCCCGAGACCGCCGCGGCCCTTGGTGACGGTATCAACCAGGAACAGCACCAGCAATGCGCGCGTGCCGTAATAGCTGGCGCGCTCCCACATCTCGGTAAAGAACAGGGTGTAGAGACCGACCGGATGGCCGAATAGAGTGCGTTGACTGGGTGACACGGGCTGGCTCGAATTCATGCTGTTCCCCGGCGGCCGTTGTTCGTGGTGCCAGAGCATCCCCGGTTTGACGTGCTCAGTCAACCGGAGAGCATGAGCCGACCGTCAGTCTTCGCCGGATTGTTCGCGCTCCGCGCGCTGCGCATCCACTTCACGATAACCCGGCACCAGAATGCGCGCCAGAATCATGCCGAGTTCGTAGAGAAGATAGATCGGTATGGACAACAGTGTCATTGATACCACGTCGGGCGGCGACAGGATCATGCCGACGATGAAAGCGCCGACCAGCGCGTAAGGCCGCACTTTTCCCAGTTTGCCGGGCGTGGTGAATCCGGCCCACACCGCGAGCACGATGGCGATCGGCACCTCGAATGCCAGCCCGAACGCAAAGAAGATGGTGAGGATGAAATCGAGATAGGCGTTGATGTCCGTCATCACTTTCACGCCGGCAGGCGCGGTGGACGTGAGAAACGCAAAAGCGACCGGGAACAGCACAAAATACGCGAATGCCACTCCGGCATAGAACAGAACGACGCTCGAAATCAGCAACGGGAAGAACATGCGCCGCTCGCTCTTGTAAAGTGCGGGCGACACGAAACGCCACAGGTGCCACAGGAACACCGGCATCGAGAGGAACAACGCGAGAATCAGCGCGAGCTTCATCGGCGTCATGAACGGCGACACGACTCCCGTTGCAATCATGCTGGAGCCGGCCGGCATGCGGCGGATCATCGGCAGGGCGACGAACTCGAATACCTTGTTCTGAATCGGGAACAGGACAAAAAAGATGACCAGCAGCGTCACCACCCATTGCAGCAAACGGCGGCGCAGCTCCAGCAGATGAGTGATCAGATTCTTGCTGAGCAGCGGTTCTGCTGAATTGTCATCCGGTGGGGTCGTCACGTTTCACCGCGGGTTCTGCATTGCTGCCGGGTTTCGTCTGACCAGGTCCGGATTGACCGGACGCGGATTGCTCGGGTTGGCCGGTCAGACTGACTTTCTCGCTGAGTGTTCCGTTGATTGCGCGCCGCGCCTGTTCGGCATTCTTGCGCATTTCCTCGGCGGCCAGCTCGCGCTCGAGCTGCTCGCTGAGATTGCGGACCACGGCACGCGCCCGCCCGATCCACAAACCCACCGTGCGGGCGACGCCCGGCAGACGTTCGGGGCCGAACACCACCAGCGCCAACACGAAGATCAGCGCCAGTTCCCAGAAACTTCCTTCCAGCATTCGGAGCCCGTGCCGTCAGTGCGGCGTATCGGAATCGGATTTCTTGTCCGCATCCTTGCCGCCCGCGGCAGATTCGTTTTCACCATCATGCATGGCTTTCTTGAAGCTGCGTACCGCCCTGCCGAGGTCTTCGCCGATGCGCGGCAGCTTGGCGGTGCCGAATACCAGCACCACGATGACGAGAATCAGCAGAATTTTCCCAACACTGAGTTCCATGCATTACTCCACGGGTTGCGGAACTACCCAAGTGCGCGCCAGACATACGCCGGAAGGCGGGGCCCGCCGGACCGGAAACAAAGGGGTATTTTAACGCCGCGCCGCGGGAAAAAGCGGCGCGATTCAGGCTTGCAGCAGGGAATCGGCCAGTTTCTGGGCCTTGGCGAAATCCAGTTTGCCGGCGTACAGCGCCTGGCCGAGAATCGCGCCGTCCAGCGCGGCGCCGCTGTCGCCGCAGAGTTTTCTGACCTGTTCCAGCGAGGCCAGCGCATCCGCCGCAATCACCGGCATGGTAACTGCCTGCGCAAGCGCCACCGCGGCATCCGGGTCAGGTGTGGCCGCGCCGCCGCTTTTCACGGCGTTGCAGATCACCGCAGCCACGCCTTCGCGCTGGAAATGCTCGGTCACCGCAACCACGTCGTGGTTGGCGTGCTTGGACCAACCCTCCGCTGCCAGCCGGCCGTCCCGGATATCGAGGCTCACGATGATGTGTCCGGGGTATTCGAGGCAGAGATCATTTACCAGGTGCGGCGCGCTCATTGCGCGTGTTCCCAGCACCAGGTATTCGACGCCGGCATTGAAATAGGCCTCGGCGTTTTCCTCGCTGCGGATTCCCGCCGCGATCTGCACCGGCACGTCTTCGCAGGCGGACACGATCTCGCCCGCGCGTGCGGCGTGGACCGGCTTGCCGCTCGCCTCGCTGTCCAGATCAACGACATGCAGGCGTCGCGCGCCCGCCTCGACCCAGTGCCGCGCAATCCGTACCGGATCGTCGCCGGCGGAACCCGGCAGCGAGTGAGTGCATTTGCCGTTCTTCAACTGAATGACTGGGATGAGCAGCATCGAGTTATTCCCCGGTAAGTCGCTTCGGCACCGCGCAAGGGTGCGATTCAGATGAGGCGTGCATGGGAGGTATCCGGATGGAGGGATCTGGCGGTGGTCGGATTCTCTGCCGTGTTTCTTCAGGAATACTGAATTAGCTGTTGCTTTCCATCAGGCGCTTCTGGGGACGCCTGATTAATAGCATAGGTGAAATCGCGTGGAACACAAGCAGTCTCACGCCTGCCTGGCCGCATCGGCGGCATTGCCGACCTGCAGCCAGAACGTGACCGGACCGTCGTTAACCAGCTCGACCTGCATGTCGGCACCGAAAATGCCGCATTCGACGCGGGAATGCGCGGCGCGCGCCATCGTGCACAGGGCGTCGAACCGGGCCCGACCCTGTTCCGGCGGCGCGGCCGGCAGGAAACTCGGGCGATTGCCCTTGCGGGTGTCGGCCGGCAGGGTGAATTGCGGGACCAGCAGCACTCCCCCGTCTATCTCGCACACGTCGCGATTCATGCGGCCGGCATCGTCCGGGAACACGCGGTAATGAAGCAGGCGTTCCAGGAGACGTTTTGCCCGTGCGTCGCTGTCGTCGCGTTCGACCCCGATGAACACCAGCAAGCCGGTGCCGATGGCGGCCACGCGGCGTCCGTCAACCTCCACCGATGCGCGGCGCACGCGTTGCAGCAGGCCGATCATGAATGAGCGAACTGCCGGGCGAACGCGTCCATGGCTTCGACCAGTGCGGAGCGGGTTCCGGGCTCGCTGGATGCATGCCCCGCGTCGGGCACGATCCGGAATTGCGCTTCCGGCCAGGCCTTGTGCAGACGCCATGCCGACACCGGCGGGCACACCACGTCGTAGCGCCCCTGAACGATGACGCCCGGTATCTTCCGGATGCGTGCTGCGTCGCGAATGATCTGGTCGTCGGCGAGAAAACAGTTGTTGACGAAGTAATGGCATTCGATGCGCGCGATGGCCATGGCAACGTCAGGTTCGGAAAAGTGATCCACGACCGACTCGCTCGGCAACAACGTGGAACAGCGTGCCTCGAACAGCGACCAGGCTTCGGCGGCGCGCCGGCGCACCTCCAGATCGCTGCTGGTGAGGCGCTGGTAATAAGCCCGCATCAGGTCGCCGCGCTCGGCCGGCGGAATCGGCGCGACAAATTCCTCGAAATGATCGGGAAACATGTGCTGGATGCCGTCCTGGTAAAACCAGCGCAGTTCCTGTTGCGTCACCAGAAAAATGCCGCGCAGGATCAGCGCCATGACCCGTTCCGGATGGGTTTCCGCATAGACCAGCGCCAGGGTCGAACCCCAGGAACCGCCAAACACCAGCCAGCGTTCGATGCCGAGCGTTTCCCGGATCCGTTCCATGTCCGCGACCAGCGCCTGGGTGGTGTTGCCTTCGAGTTCGGCATGCGGCGTCGAACGGCCGCATCCGCGCTGATCGAAAAGAATGATCCGGTAGCGCGCCGGGTCGAAGAAGCGCCGGTTGTCCGCGGTGCAGCCGCCACCGGGGCCGCCGTGGACAAACACCACGGGCAGGCCCTGCGGGTTGCCGCACTCCTCCACATAGAGAACGTGCGGCGGATCAACCGCGAGACTGCGTGTGGCGTAGGGCTCGAGGGGTGGGTAATAGTCTTGCACGGGAAGGGCCACTCCATTTCGGCGGCGGCGAGCCGCCGCTGTGAAACCGGTGTAGGCAACCGCCTACATAATGTGTCTGCCGCCCCTGACTGCCCCGGGACCGGCAGGGTGGCAGAGTATCACTCGCCTGCACTGCCAAGGAATGGCGGGACAAGGATGTAGCAAGGACCGGGGCAAGGCAAAGGATCGGCAAGGACGCGACTGCCCTTATGTGAGTAGCACTCAATCACCTCCAGCCATGAAGGCTCATACCCCGGCAGTAGTCACTACTGTCGGGGTCTTTTTTTGTCAGCACCGACCTGTCCTGCCGTTGCCACCCGCGTCTCCTGAATTAAGGTCGGGTTGAATACATTTTTCGCGCCGGCAGCACTTCCTCCAGCCCTTTCCGTGCACACTTGCAGTATGCTGCCACGGCGGCACCCGCCGCTCCAGAACAACAATGCGGGCCGCACATTCACAACACGCTTTCTGTATTCAACTGCCGCCGGATGACGGGAGGACAGATATGAACGACGCACAGACCGGTACGCTGCCACGCTGCGACATCGTGGTCATCGGCGGCGGGCCCGCCGGCAGCACCGCCGCAACCCTGCTGGCGCGGAAGGGATACCAGGTCATCCAGCTCGAAAAGGTGCATCACCCGCGGTTTCACATCGGCGAGTCGCTGCTGCCGATGAACCTGCCGGTGTTCGAGCGGCTCGGCGTGCTGGAAAAGATTCGCGCCATGGGCGTTTACAAACCCGGCGCGGACTTCGAGGCAAAAAACGAACGCGGCTACAACACCTACCTGTTCGCGCGCGCGCTCGGCAACAGTCCGCCGCACGCATTCCAGGTCTGGCGCGAGGATTTCGACCAGATGCTGTTCGAGCACGCACGCGAGAACGGCGTTGACGCACGCGAAGGCGCGGAAGTGATCGCCGTCGAACAGCGCGGTCCGCGTGACACACTGGTTGAAGTGCGCACCGATGACGGACATTCGTATCGGATTCAGTGCCGCTACCTGCTCGATGCCAGCGGCAGGGATGCATTCCTTGCCAGCAAACGGAAAATCCGCCACAAGAATCCCGAACACCAGAGCGCAGCCATCTTCGGCCATTTTCGCAACGCCGAATACCGGCCGGGCGACGACGCCGGCAACATCAGCATCTACAATTTCGAGCACGGCTGGATGTGGATGATTCCGCTGCCGAAAGGCGTCATGAGTGTCGGCGCGGTGTGCCGTCCCGATTATCTGAAGCAGCGCCGCGGGCGCACGCATGAATTCCTGTTCGACACCTTGAAGCTCAACGCCGCGCTGTGGAAACGCATGGCGAAGGCGGAACTGATCGACAACGAAGTGCGCGTGACGGGTAACTATTCCTATGACGCCTCGATCATGGGCGAGCCCGGCTGGATGCTGATCGGCGATGCGTTCGCATTTCTCGATCCGGTATTTTCTTCCGGCGTGTATCTCGCCACCAGCGGTGCCGAGCAGGCCGCCGCGGTCGTGGATGCTGCGCTGCGGCAGCCGGAACGGGAAGTCGCCCTGCAGAAGCGTCTCGAAAAGCGCATGCGCAAAGGCATGCGGCGCTTTGCCTTTTTCATCTACCGCTTCAACAATCCGGTCATGCAGTATTTGTTCCAGAACCCGCGCAACACCTGGAAGGTCGAGCAGGGTGTGATCTCGATGCTGGCCGGTGATCTGTTCGACTCGCGCCCGGTGTGGTTGCGGTTGATGATGTTCCGCGTCATCTACGCCGCCGGTGCAATCGCCAACTGGCGCCGCTGGCGTGCCGAAGAGCGCCGCCGGCGGGCACAGGCCAAGGCCGAATTCACCGGCGGCAACACGCCGGTGGACCCCGCCTGAACCCGGGCCATCCGCTGTGCGCGGCCCGGAATCCTGACCGTCACCGCGGATTTGTGCTTTAATTCCGGTAACGCCGCAGTTGCGGCCTGCCCGCAGGGTAGGCAGCCGGAATGATCGTTGTTGCATTGGTCCGCTTTTCCGCTTCGCTGATCGGGTTCGCGACCTGGTGCCGTGCCAATCTTGCGCGCGCCGCCAACGACAATCTTTCTGCGGAACGTCCGTACCCCGATCTGGATCTGCAACCCGACATGGACGAATTCGTCACCATCGCCACGTACGACAAGAGCATTGATGCCCACATCGCGCTGGGGCGTCTGGCCGCGGAAGGCATTGAAGCCACGCTGTTCGACGAACAGATGGTGCAGATGGACTGGCTGTATTCGATTGCACTGGGCGGCATCAAGTTGCGCGTCGCGCGCGGCGATGCCGGCGCCGCCAGGCGGGTACTGGATACCGATTACTCACATGATCTCGATGACGTGGACGTCGGCAAGCCGGAAAACTGAGCGCCCTGCCGCTGACGAATTCGATCTTTGGCTTCAAAGATCGATCATCAATTCCCGTTCTTCCTCGGACAATTCGAAACCACGCGGGCCGTAATGGGCGAAGATCGCTTCCACCACCTGCTGCGGTTCGTCGGCGATGGTGATGAGATTGAGATCCGTTGCGTCAATCATGCCTTCGGGCACCAGCTGCGTGCGCAACCAGTCCAGCAAACCCTTCCAGAACCGGGTGCCCACCAGAATCACGGGAATGGCGCGTGATTTGCCGGTCTGGATCAGGGTAAGGATTTCGCTCAACTCGTCCAGCGTGCCAAAACCGCCCGGCAGTACGACGTACGCCGACGCGTATTTCACAAACATCACCTTGCGAATGAAGAAGTGCTTGAAACTGAGCGAAATGTCCTGGAACGTGTTGCCGAACTGTTCATGCGGCAACTGGATATTGAGGCCGATGCTCGGCGATTTGCCCGCGTAGGCGCCACGGTTGGCGGCTTCCATGATTCCGGGCCCGCCGCCGGACACGACGGAAAAACCTGCATCCGACAGGGCGCGACCGATCTGTTCGGCAAGTTTGAAGTAAGCGTGATCCTGCGGCGTGCGCGCCGAACCGAAGATGCTCACCGCCGGTGCAATCGCTGCAAGCTTGTCGAAGCCGTCCACGAATTCCGCCATCATCTGGAAAATCTTCCAGGCGTCGCGGTTCAGCGTCTTGTCACCGAGCGAGTAGCGCGGCGGCAGATTGCGTTTGTTGTTTTCACTCATGATGTGACGTCCCCGTTTGTCTTCAAGTCAGCCTGGCAAGTGCATCAGAAGGGAATGGCAAGGCCAAGACGTGCTTCGTAGCCGCTGGTAACTTCGGCGGTACCGGCTACAACTTGTGCGGCACCCACCTGCAGTTCGAGTGCCCAGTTCTGCGGCAGATCGAACCGGTAGCCGACGTAGGGCCGCAACATGGTGATGCGTCCGAAGGTGGATTCCGGATACACCACACTGACCTCGATGCCGCTGAACGCGTAATTGGAATCGCCGAAGGAACTGGTGAAGTTGTGACGGATAAACAAGCTCCACTGCCGGTCGTCAATGGTCTGGCTAGTGCAGGAATTCAGGAAACAGTCTTCGGCGCTCAGGCGCCCGTAACCAATGCTGAATCCGGCTTCGAAATCGTTGGCCAGCCCGAAACCGAGCCCGGCGGCAAAACTGTAATCTGTGTTGCTGTTGCTGGTGTCGTAATACGCCGTGTTGCCATAGGTCGCGGAACTGTTGGTGAACATGGCGGAAGACTGCAACAGCATTTCGCTGTCGCCGGGCAGCGGCGATGAAGCCAAGGCTGTATCCGTCCCTGAAATTGCCAGGCAGCCGAAGAGGATTGGAAGCAACCGGCGCAGCATGAGGCAGTTTGTAAAGACAATCTATAGGGGTGTGAGATTGGCGTAGCCTACCACAAGCCATTTCGAGCCAGCGGATTTGAAATTGACCTGCACGCGCGCATGCGGACCGGCGCCTTCGCAGTCGAGCACCACGCCTTCGCCGAAGGTGGGGTGGCGCACGCGCTGGCCGAGCGCCAGGCCGCCTGCAGCAACCGGCGTCTGCGCCATGGCGGCGCCTGCGCTGACCGCAGCAAACGGCCGGGTCACCTGCACCCGCGGGCGGATCTCCTCGACCACGCCGGGCGGCAATTCGCGCAGGAACCGTGACGGTACGCCGAAGTTTTCAATGCCGTGCAGGCGCCGGCTTTCCGCGTAACTGAGATACAGTTCCTGACGCGCCCGGGTCATGCCGACGTAACACAGCCGCCGCTCCTCTTCGAGCCCTTCCAGGTCATCGCTGGAACGCTCGTGCGGAAACAGTCCGTCTTCCATGCCGCACATGAACACCAGCGGAAACTCCAGTCCCTTGGCCGAATGCAGGGTCATGAGTTGCACGCAGTCTTCCCATTGTTCGGCCTGACCCTCGCCCGCTTCGAGCGCGGCGTGCGCGAGAAATGCGGACAGCGGCGTCATGCCTTCCAGACTTTCCGGCTGGAAACCGCGTGCCGCGCTGACCAGCTCCTCCAGGTTCTCGACCCGCGCCTCGCCGCGTTCGCCTTTCTCGGCCTTGTAATGTTCGACGAGCTTGCTGGTGTGAATGATGTGATCTACCTGCTCGAACAACTGCAGGCCGCGCACGGCGATATCCATGCCGTCAATCAGTTTTACAAATCCGTCAAACAACGTGTTGACGCGCGCGGGAACCTGATTGTCCTCTGCAAGGGCCGCAATCGCGCGCCACAGGGAACTGCCGTGGCGTTTCGCGGTGTCGCGCAAAAGTTCGATACTGCGCGCGCCGATGCCGCGTGCCGGCAGATTGATGATGCGCTCAAACGAGGCGTCGTCATCGCGATTTTCCAGCAGCCGCAGATACGCCAGCGCGTCCTTGATTTCGGCGCGTTCGAAAAAGCGCAGGCCACCATACACGCGATATGGAATACGCGCAGCCAGCAACTGCTCTTCGAAGACGCGGGATTGCGCGTTGGAACGGTACAACACTGCGATGTCGCTGCGGGCTCCGCCGTGATCCTGCCATTGGCGGATGCGCTCTATGACGAACTGCGCCTCGTCCTGTTCGTTGTAGGCGGCATAGACACGGATCGGCGCGCCGTCGCGGCCATCCGTCCACAGGTTCTTGCCCATGCGCGTGCTGTTGTTGGCGATCAGCGCATTCGCGGCCTTGAGAATGTTGCCGGTGGAACGGTAATTCTGTTCCAGGCGCACCACGCGCGTGCCGGGAAAATCCTGTTCAAAGCGCAGGATGTTTTCGATCTTGGCGCCGCGCCAGGCGTAAATCGACTGATCGTCGTCGCCGACCACGAACGGTCTGCCGTTGTCGCCGGCCAGCAGGCGCACCCAGGCATACTGAATGGCATTGGTATCCTGGAATTCGTCCACCAGAACGTGACGGAAGCGCTCCCGGTAATGCGCGAGCAGATCGGCGTTGTTGCGCCAGAGTTCGAGTGCCCGCAGCAGCAATTCCGCAAAATCCACCAGTCCGCCGCGCTCGCAGGCTTCTTCATACGCTACATAGACGCGCCGCATGGTGTGCAGGAACGGATCGTCGCTGTCCTGCAAATGGCGGGCGCGCAAACCGTCGTCCTTGCGCGAGTTGATGAACCATTGCACCTGGCGTGGCGGATAGCGCGATTCGTCGAGATCAAGGTTCTTGAGGGTGCGGCGGAGCAACCGGTACTGGTCTTCGGAGTCGAGAATCTGAAACGTCTGCGGAAGCCCGGCTTCGCGCCAGTGCTGACGCAGCAGGCGATGAGCGAGCCAGTGAAAGGTGCCGACCCACATTGCACCCGCCGGCTGGCCGAGCAGCTGCTCGATACGCCCGCGCATTTCGCCCGCTGCCTTGTTGGTGAAGGTGACGGCGAGGATGCCGAACGGGGAAACATGTTCCACCTGGATCAGCCAGGCGATGCGGTGCACCAGGACCCGGGTCTTGCCGCTGCCGGCACCCGCCAGCACCAGCACCGGACCGGGCGGGGCGGTGACGGCTTCGCGTTGCGCGGAATTGAGCGGAGCGATAATCGGCGTGACGTCCATGCCGCATTCTAGCAAAGGCGTTCGCCACGCCGGTTGCCTGACCTGCGTTGCGTCCTATACTGAGAGGCCGAATTGTCGAGCAATCGTCGGGTAACGGCATGTTTGTGAAGTTCGTCCTGTGGCTGATCCTGCTGGTGCTGTGCTGGCCGCTGGCACTGCTCGCACTGGTTCTCTATCCCCTCGTTTGGCTGCTGCTGCTGCCGTTCCGTCTGGTCGGCATCACGGTGGATGCCGTATTCGAATTTCTGGGCGCGATCCTGCGTCTGCCGGCGCGTCTGTTGCGCGGGCCGGTCAGGGCGTGAGTGGTCGCGCACGACACAGACCTGTCAGTGCGCCGTTAACGGAAATTAATGCCTGATAGGTGAACGGACACCACCCGCGCATCCCGAGAGCGCGGGATAATCGGCGCGATACGATTCAAGAACCGCATCAGCGAGGCCTGCATGAGCACGAATCAGACTGTAGAACTGGATGTCCCGACCCGCATCATGCATCTCGGGCTCGCCGTCTTCGGCGTATGGGCCTGGTGGCTGGGCGAGGATGCCGGCGATTACCATCGCGCCGATCATTCCGGTTACGTGTTTCACATGTGGATCGGTCTCACCTTCACTGCG
>DASSOA010000072.1:0-12360 GCA_035701115.1 Gammaproteobacteria bacterium | reverse complement strand
CATGGCCATCGGGCGCACGTTCCAGGAGTCGCTGCAGAAGGCCCTGCGTGGTCTGGAAACCGGCAACGACGGCCTGAACGAAAAGCTGACGGATTTCGCGGCGCCCGGCGTCATGGACGCATTGCGGCTGGAACTGCGCTTGCCCGGGCCGGAACGGCTCTGGTATGTCGCCGACGCATTCCGTGCCGGGCTGACTCGGGAGGAAATCGGCTCGCTGAGCCGTATTGATCCCTGGTTCCTGGTGCAGATCGAGGACCTGATCAGGGAAGAACAGGCCATCGCGCAAGGCGGGTTGCAGGCGATCGATGCAGCCCGCATGCGTGCGCTCAAGCGCAAGGGCTTTTCAGACAGCCGCATTGCCAGCCTGCTCAAGGTGGACGAAACGGAAGTGCGTGCGCTGCGCATCGGTCACAAGGTGCGTCCGGTATTCAAACGGGTGGATTCCTGCGCTGCCGAGTTCGCGTCCACAACGGCATATATGTATTCGACCTACGAGGATGAGTGCGAAGCTGAACCGACTGCGCGCAACAAGATCATGGTGCTCGGCGGCGGCCCCAATCGCATCGGTCAGGGCATCGAATTCGACTATTGCTGCGTGCATGCGGCACTCGCGTTGCGCGAGGATGGTTATGAAACCATCATGGTGAACTGCAATCCGGAGACCGTGTCCACCGATTACGATACCTCGGACCGGCTGTATTTCGAGCCGCTCACGTTCGAAGACGTGATGGAAATCATCGACCTCGAAAAGCCGAAGGGCGTGATCGTGCAGTTCGGCGGACAGACGCCGCTCAAGCTGGCACGCGCGCTGGAAGCCGCCGGCGCGCCGATTATCGGCACGACGCCGGATTCAATTGATCTGGCCGAGGATCGCGAGCGGTTTTCGAAACTGGTGGATCAGCTGGGACTGCTGCAGCCACCGGCGCGCAGTGCCCGCAACGAGCAACAGGCGGTGCATCTGGCGCGCGAAGTCGGTTTCCCGCTTATGGTCCGGCCATCCTACGTGCTCGGCGGGCGTGCCATGGAAGTGGTATTCAACGAGGAGGATCTGGTCGGCTACATCCGCAACGCGGTCAAGGTATCCAACTCCTCGCCGGTGCTCATGGACCGGTTCCTGGAAGAAGCCATCGAAGTGGACGTGGACACGCTTTCCGACGGCAAGAACGTGCTGGTGGCCGGCATCATGGAACACGTGGAGCAGGCAGGCGTTCATTCCGGCGATTCGGGTTGCTCGCTGCCGCCCAATACGCTGAGCCAGGACATGCAGCACCAGATTCGCGAGACCGTGACCAAGCTCGCGCGGGCGCTCAAGGTCGTGGGACTCATGAACACCCAGTTCGCGATCCAGGACGGCAGACTATATATATTGGAAGTGAACCCGCGCGCCTCGCGCACCGTTCCATTCGTGTCGAAAGCCGTGGGGCGTCCGCTGGCGAAGATCGCCGCGCGCTGCATGGCGGGGCGCAGCCTGGTCGAGCAGGGCGTGACGTCGATTCCCGTGCCGAAGTATTTCTCCGTCAAGGAATCGGTATTCCCGTTTATCAAGTTCCGCGGCGTGGATCCTATCCTCGGACCGGAAATGCGCTCGACCGGCGAAGTGATGGGCACCGGCCGCAGCTTCGGCGAGGCCTATGCCAAGGCACAATTTGCTTCCGGCATTGTGATTCCCACCGGCGGCAAGGCGCTCATCTCGGTACGTGACCGGGACAAGCGCGCAGCGGTTGATCTGGCCCGGGCGCTGGTCCAGCGCGGCTTCGGTATCATTGCGACACACGGCACGGCCGCGGCACTGGAAGCAGCGGGCATATCCTGCGAACATATCAACAAGGTGCGCGAGGGGCGGCCGCACGTGGTGGATATCATAAAGAATGACGAGGTAACCCTCGTCGTGAATACCACCGAAGGCAAGCAGGCGATCCTGGAATCGTATTCAATTCGCCGCGAAGCCGTGTCGCACAAGATCACCTATTACACGACCATCGCGGCGGCCAAGGCCACCGTGCTGGCACTGGATTACATTGATTCTGCGGGCGTCAACAAACTGCAGGATCTGCATCGGGAGCTGGCTGGATGAACAAGACGCCCTTGACGATCCGCGGCGCGGAGCGACTGCGCGAAGAACTCAAACGCCTGAAGACGGTGGAGCGTCCCCGTATCATCCAGGCGATCGCCGAGGCGCGTGCACACGGCGATCTGAGCGAAAACGCCGAGTACCATGCCGCGCGCGAGCAGCAGAGTTTCACCGAAGGCCGCATTCAGGAAATCGAGTACAAACTGTCGAATGCCGAAATCATCGACGTGACGCAACTGAATGCCGGCGGCAAGGTTGTGTTCGGTGCGACCGTGGTTCTGTCCGACGAAGAAAACGGCAACGAAGTCACTTACCAGATCGTCGGCGAGGATGAAGCCGACATCAAGCAGAACCGCATCTCGGTAAATTCCCCGATTGCACGCGCATTGATCGGCAAACAGGAAGGCGACGTGGCGGTGGTGAAGACGCCGGCCGGCGAACGCCAGTTCGAAATCGTTGAGGTGCGTTACGAATAACGCACGTTTGCGGTGCGCATGCCAGCGCCTGCTGGTTGCGCTGTGGGCCGGATCGCTGTGGAGTATCGGTCTGCTGGCGGCACCGCTGTTATTTGTTGCGTTGCCGAATCGCGCGCTCGCCGGCATTGCGGCCCGGCAATTGTTCATGGGCGTGGAATATCTCGGCGTGATCTGCGGTCTCCTGCTCATGATCCTGATGCGCAGCGCGCAGGGCCGCTGGCTGAGCGGCTTCACCTCGCGTCTGGTCAGCATCATGCTGATCGTGACGGTCGTGAGCCTGCTGGTCGTTGATCCCTGGCTGGATCAGGTGCGCATCACGCACGGCGCGGCCAGTGGCGCGTTCGCCTGGGCACACACCCTCGCATTGCTGGTTTACCTTGCGCTGTGCGGACTCGGGCTCTGGCTGGTGCTGAGGCACGAACCCCAGCCGGTTACGGAAGGGTGATCTTCGGCTTGTCCGGATGGCGGCGATAAAAACTGGCGACATGGCCGATCTTTTGTACGCACTCGGCCTTGGTTTCGGCGCAGATTGCCTCAATCATGGTCTGGCGCGCAGCGCGGTCGTCCGCCACCAGTTTGACTTTCACCAGTTCATGGGCGGCGAGCGCATTTTCGATTTCCATCAGCACGTTGGCGGTGAGCCCGGCGTTGCCGGTGCGGACCACGGGCTGTTTGTGGTGCGCGAGCGCGCGCAGATGCAGTTTCTGTTTTTCGGTGAGTGATTTCATGAGCGGTCGAGCCTCGGCTTGCCGCGCATTCTAGCAGTTTGGATACGCAGACCATGCCCAGACGTACAAAAAGCAGCGCCCGATGGCTCGCGGAGCACTTCTCCGACGAGTACGTGAAGCGTGCCCAGGCCGAGGGCTGGCGCTCGCGGGCGGTATTCAAACTGGAAGAGATCCAGGGCAAGGACCGCATCATCAGACCGGGCATGCGGGTGATTGATCTGGGTGCCGCGCCCGGCGGCTGGAGCCAGTTCGCAGCCCGGGTGATGCAGGGCAAAGGCACGCTGCTCGCCTCGGATATCCTGCCGATGGACCCGTTGCCGGGTGTGGATTTCGTGCAGGGCGATTTCACGGAACAGGCGGTGTTTGACCGTCTGACGGAGAGGCTCGGCGGCCTGCCTGCCGACCTTGTAATGTCGGATATGGCCCCCAATATCAGTGGTGACCAGGCCATAGATCAGCCCAGGGCCATGTATCTTGTTGAACTGGCTCTCGATTTTGCGCAGCGCGCGCTGGGGCCGGAGGGCGCGTTCCTGGTCAAGGTGTTTCAGGGCGAGGGTTTCCCCGAGTTCATGAAATCATTGCGGGGAAGTTTCCGGAGCGTCGTTACCCGCAAGCCGCGGTCGTCGCGCGCGCGCAGCCGGGAAGTCTACCTGCTCGCAAGGTCGCCCCGGAAACCCGCGGCCGGTGCGGGCCATTGACGCTGCGGCGGCGTTAAATGACCTTGCATGCGTCATGTATTAGCATATACAGGGCAGTTTCCCGGCTCCTCGTGTTGCCCGCCCGGAAACCGGATACTTCGACCGTCAGAGGTACCCTGAAGCCCGGCAATTCCGGGCTCGCGGTACAAGGAATACAGCATTGAACGACATCGTCAAAACACTTTTCATCTGGCTGCTGATCGCGGTGGTACTGCTGCTGGTATTCAACAGTTTCACCTCCAGCAGTTCCAAGACGCACCACGTAGCGTATTCCGAATTTCTTACCGCCGTGGACAACGGCGGAATCAAGAAGGTGACGTTCGACGGCCGTAACGTATCAGGTTGCTGTATCAACGGCAGCGACTTTGAAACCTACAGCCCGGTTGCCGACTTCAACCCGTTGCTTGCCGATCTGCGCAAGAGTGATACCAACGTAACGATTGAAGCCAAGCCGCCCGAACAGCCGTCGTGGATCTGGCAGGCGCTGTTCTCGTTCGGTCCGATCGTGCTGCTGGTTGTGTTCTGGTTCTACATCATGCGCCAGATGCAGGGAGGCGGTGCCGGCCGCGGCGCCATGTCGTTCGGCAAGAGCAAGGCTCGCCTGCTGGGCGAGGATCAGGTGAAAGTGACATTCGCCGATGTCGCAGGTGTCGAGGAAGCCAAGGAAGAAGTGGCCGAGCTTGTGGAATTCCTGCGCGATCCCGGCAAATTCCAGAAACTGGGCGGACGCATCCCGCGCGGCGTGCTGATGGTGGGTTCGCCCGGCACCGGCAAGACGTTGCTCGCCAAGGCGATTGCCGGCGAGGCAAAAGTGCCTTTCTTCAGTATTTCCGGTTCCGATTTCGTCGAAATGTTCGTCGGCGTCGGTGCCTCGCGCGTGCGCGACATGTTCGAGCAGGCTAAGAAGCATGCGCCGTGCATTATCTTCATTGATGAAATCGACGCCGTCGGCCGTCACCGCGGTGCCGGTCTGGGTGGTGGGCATGACGAACGCGAACAGACCCTGAATCAGTTGCTGGTTGAAATGGATGGATTTGAAGGCAGCGAAGGCGTAATTATCATCGCCGCGACCAACCGGCCGGATGTGCTCGATCCGGCGCTGCTGCGTCCCGGCCGGTTCGATCGCCAGGTGGTGGTGCCGCTGCCGGACGTGCGTGGTCGCGAACAGATTCTCAAGGTGCACATGCGCAAAGTGCCGATCGGCGATGACGTGAAGCCGGCAATCATCGCGCGCGGCACACCGGGATTCTCCGGTGCCGACCTCGCGAACCTGGTCAACGAAGCAGCCCTGTTCGCCGCACGCGCCAACAAGCGCATGGTCGGCATGGACGAATTCGAGCGTGCCAAGGACAAGATCATGATGGGCGCGGAACGCCGCTCCATGGTGATGAGCGAGGACGAGAAGAAACTTACGGCATTCCATGAATCCGGACATGCAATTGTGGGCCGTCTGGTACCGGACCACGATCCGGTCTACAAGGTCAGCATCATTCCGCGCGGCCGTGCCCTCGGTGTCACCATGTTCCTGCCGGAAGACGACCGCTACAGCTACAGCAAGCGCCGTCTGGAAAGCCAGTTGTCGAGTCTGTTCGGCGGCCGCATTGCCGAGGAATTGATCTTCGGCGCGGACTGTGTGACTACCGGTGCGTCGAACGACATTGAACGTGCCACGCACATTGCGCGCAACATGGTTACCAAATGGGGTTTGTCGGAAAAACTTGGACCGCTGTCCTATGAAGAAGACGAGGGCGAAGTGTTTCTGGGTCACTCGGTGACCCGTCACAAGCAGATATCGGGCGACACGCAGCGCGTTATTGATGAGGAAGTGCGCGCCACGATTGATCGCAATTATGCGCGGGCCAGGCAACTTCTGCAGGACAACATGCAGAAGCTGCACACGATGGCCGAGGCGCTGATGAAATACGAAACCATTGATGCCGAACAGATCGACGATATCATGAACGGCAAACAGCCGGGTCCGCCGCCGGGCTGGGATGACGAAGGACGCGGCGGAAAACCCGAGCCTGCCCGCGGCGCGCCCGTCACCGGCGTGGCCGATGGCAAGATCGGTGGGCCTGCCAGTCAACACTGATTGTGTGAACGTGTGAAAAAGCCGGCGCTTGCGCCGGCTTTTTCATTGACAGCGAGGAAACCGGGTTTTGGAACTCACACTTGGCGAGCGCATCCTGGATCTGTCACGCCCGAAAGTCATGGGCATTCTCAATCGCACGCCGGATTCGTTCTCCGACGGCGGTGCATTCACCGGTTTTGATACGGCCTTGCGCCATGCTCACGACATGGTGCAGCAGGGCGCCGATATGATCGATATCGGCGGTGAATCGACGCGGCCGGGTGCCGAAGCGGTGAGCGAGCAGGAGGAACTTGATCGTGTCATTCCGCTGATCGAGAAACTGAGCGCGGAATTCGGCGTGCCGGTTTCGGTGGATAGCAGCAAACCGCGCGTGATGCGTGCGGCCGTTGCTGCAGGCGCGAGCATGATCAACGATGTGTACGGCCTGCGTCTTCCCGGCGCCCTTGCCGCAGCCAGTGAATGCGGTGTGCCGGTCTGCGTGATGCACATGCAGGGCGAACCCCGCACCATGCAGCAACAGCCGCACTATGCGGATGTCGTCGCCGAGGTGAAACAGTTCCTGCACGAAAGGGTTGCAGCGTGCGCGGCAATCGGCATTCCGGCCGGTCAGGTCGTGATTGATCCGGGTTTCGGATTTGGCAAGAATCTTCAGCACAATCTGACGCTGCTGGGTCATCTGCGGGAAATAGCGGACCTGGGCCAGCCGTTACTGGTTGGTCTTTCCCGAAAATCGATGCTGGGTACTTTGCTGGGCGGCGCGCCGGTGGGAGAGCGTCTCCATGCCAGTGTGGCCGCGGCGGTGATCGCGGTCATCAACGGCGCTCATATAGTGCGCTGCCACGACGTCGGCCCGACCGTGGAAGCGCTGAAGGTGGCGGCAGCTGCTAGAATCGCTTCGCCAATCACAGGGATACGGACAGATGAATCGTAGGTTTTTCGGTACCGACGGCATTCGCGGGCGCGTCGGCGACCCGCAGATGAATGCCGAATTTGTGTTGCGGCTGGGACGCGCGGCAGGAAAAGTCCTAGCCTCGACGCAAGGCGCGACGGTGTTGATCGGCAAGGACACGCGCAGCTCAGGTTACATGTTCGAAGCCGCGCTTGAGGCGGGGTTTTCGGCGGCGGGCGTCAGTCCGCGCCTGCTGGGACCGATGCCGACACCGGCTATCGCCTACCTGACACGCACGTTCCGCGCGCAGGCCGGCGTGGTGATCAGTGCGTCGCACAATCCCTATTACGACAACGGCATCAAGTTCTTTTCCTCGGACGGACGCAAGCTGCCCGATGAAACGGAACTGGCGATCGAGCGGGAACTCGATGCGCCGTTTACCACGGTTGAATCCGACAAGCTTGGTGCGGCGCGCCGCATTGAGGATGCGGCCGGACGCTACATGGAATTCTGCAAGGCATCCGTACCCTTCGGTCTGAATCTTTCCGGCATGAAGCTGGTCCTCGATTGCGCGAACGGCGCCACCTACCGCATTGCACCGGGTGTATTTTCCGATTTCGGCGCACAGGTGACAGCCATCGGCGTGAATCCGGACGGGCTGAATATCAACCGCGACTGCGGCTCCACGCATCCTCAGCAGTTGCAGCAGAAGGTCATTGAAACGGGTGCCGATCTCGGCATCGCATTCGACGGCGACGGCGACCGGCTGCTGATGGTTGATCACCGCGGCGAACTGGTGGACGGCGACGAACTGATGTTTCTGATCGCGATGCGCCGGCACGCGCAGGGTGCGCTTGAAGGTCCCGTGGTCGGCACGTTGATGAGCAATCTCGGACTGGAGCAGTCACTGCGCGCGCAGGGCATTGCATTCAGGCGCGCCAAGGTGGGCGATCGCCATGTGCTCGCCATGCTTGAACAGGAAGGCGGGATACTGGGCGGTGAAAATTCGGGACATATCGTGTGCCTCGATCGCACGACGACGGGTGACGGGATTATTTCCGCGTTGCAGGTGCTGGAAGCGTTGACGGCGGCAGGCGGCAAGCTGGCCGATATGAAAACCGGCATGCATAAGTATCCGCAGACACTGGTCAACGTGAAAACACCGAAACGCGTGAACCTCGAGCATGCCGCGGTTACGGCCGCGGTGCAGGCTGCGGAACGGCAGTTGGGCAATCGCGGCCGGGTGCTGCTGCGGCCGTCCGGCACGGAACCGGTGGTGCGGGTCATGGTCGAGGGTGAGGATGCCGCCGAGACGCAACGCCTCGCCAACGATATCGCCGATGTAGTGCGCGCCGCCCCTGCCGTTTGAGTTGCGTTGCCCACCGCAGCCCAGTATCCTTGCGCGCCTTCTGACTGGGGAGTAAAGCATGCGGCCGTTCCTGGTAGCCGGAAACTGGAAAATGAACGGCTCGCGCGAAAGCGCAGTGCAGCTGGCGGAAGGCATATTGCACGGCCTCGAAACCGGGCCGGAAACCGCCATATTGCTTTGCCCGCCTTTTGTCTACCTTGCCGATGTAGCGCGCGTGCTCAAGGGCAGCCCGGTCATGCTCGGCGCACAGAACCTGTGCGCAGAAGACAGCGGTGCGTACACCGGCGAAGTATCCGGTCCGATGCTGCGCGATTTCGACTGCCGTTACGCGATCGTGGGGCATTCCGAGCGCCGGGCGCTCTACGGCGAAGCCGATCCGGTCGTGGCCCGCAAGTTCATGGCGGCGCAGCGTGCCGGTTTGACGCCGATCCTGTGTCTCGGGGAAACCCTGGCCCAACGCGAGGCCGGCGACACGCATGCGGTGGTCGGCAGCCAGCTCAAGGCGGTGCTCGATGCCGCGGGCATGGCGGCATTCGGCAATGCCGTGGTGGCCTACGAACCGGTTTGGGCGATTGGCACCGGCCGGACCGCGAGCCCCGAACAGGCACAGGACGTGCATGCATTCATAAGAAGCGCCGTCCGTGCCGAAGATGTTAAAATAGGCGATTCGCTGCAGTTGCTGTACGGCGGCAGCGTCAAGGCGTCCAACGCCGGCGAGCTGTTCCGGATGCCCGACATAGACGGCGGACTGGTGGGCGGCGCTTCACTGGACGCGGCGGAATTTCTGGCCATCTGCAAGGCAGCGGCCTGAACCCTGTTCAATCAACGAGTTCTGAATTCTTATGTTGTACACAATTCTTGAAATCATCCTGGTGTTTGTCGCGGTCGCGATGATCGTGCTCATCCTGTTGCAACAGGGCAAGGGAGCCGATGCCGGTGCCGCATTCGGCAGCGGCGCATCGGGCACGGTGTTCGGCGCCGCGGGATCCGCCAATTTTCTGAGTCGCAGCACGGCGGTGCTGGCAACGCTCTTTTTCATCCTGGCACTGGCCATGGCGTATCTGTCGCACCACAGTACCGGGACGCCGAAGAGCATCGTTGAACAGGCTGCCGCGCAACAGCAGGCCGCGCCCGCCAAACCGGCAGGCTCGCCGGCCTCGACACCGGCTGAAAAGCCCAAGACGCCGCCGTCGAAATCTGACGCAGGTCATTAAACTGCGCGACAGCACGGTTAATCCGTCGCTTTTTGCCGGTCGCATACGTTAAAATTGTTTGGCTTTGCCGCCGGGCTCCAACGGTACCGGCAGTGAGCACACTGCCGACGTGGTGGAATTGGTAGACACGCTACCTTGAGGTGGTAGTGGGTAAAACCGTGGGAGTTCGAGTCTCCCCGTCGGCACCAGCAATCCCGCATCGCCAGCCGGCGGCTCGCGATGCAGTAAGGGTGGAAACAACTTTACTTTCACGGGAAGGAGAGCATGCTCGCGAATTACGTTCCGATCCTCCTGTTCCTGATCTTCGGTTCCCTGTTCGGCTGCATTCTGGTTGGCACGGGCTTCCTGGTCAGCTGGCTGCTGGGCACGCGGCGCCCGGACAGCGAAAAACTCTCGGCGTACGAATGCGGCTTCGAACCATTCGAAGACAGCCGCATGAAATTCGACGTGCGCTACTACCTCGTCGCGATCCTGTTCATCATCTTTGATCTGGAAATCGCGTTCCTGTTTCCGTGGGCAATCGCATTGCACGGCATCGGCCTGTTCGGGTTTGTTGCCATGGCCATTTTCCTCGGCATTCTGGTGGTCGGTTTCATCTATGAATGGAAGAAGGGAGCGCTGGAATGGGAGTAGGGCCCGTCTCTGAAAAAGGGTTTGTGACGACCAGCGTTGATGCCGTCGTGAACTGGGCGCGTACCGGTTCGTTGTGGCCGATGACGTTCGGTCTTGCCTGCTGCGCCGTCGAAATGATGCATGCCGGTGCCGCGCGCTACGATCTCGATCGTTTCGGCGTGATCTTCCGGCCGAGCCCGCGCCAGTCCGACGTGATGATCGTGGCTGGCACGCTGGTCAACAAGATGGCACCGGCCTTGCGCAAGGTCTATGACCAGATGGCGGAACCACGTTGGGTGATCTCAATGGGTTCCTGCGCCAACGGCGGCGGCTATTACCATTATTCCTATTCCGTGGTCCGCGGTTGCGATCGCATCGTGCCCGTGGACGTGTATGTCCCGGGTTGCCCGCCCAGTGCCGAACAGCTGCTGTATGGAATCATCCAGCTGCAGAACAAGATTCGGCGTACCAATACGATTGCCCGCTGATAAGGTGGCGACATGAGTGAAGCGACCGACACGCTCGCCGGAAAGATCGAAGCGCGCTTCGGCAAAGTGCTGACCCGGCTGGCGTCAAGCTGTGACGAACCGGGCTATGAGGTACCGGCGGGAAAACTGCTGGAAGTGGCTCGCGCCCTGCGCGATGAAGCGGAATTCCGCTTCGAGCAGTTGATGGATGTCTGCGGCGTGGACTATCTCGGTTACGGCGAAGCGGAATGGCAGACCCGCAATGCAACCCGCACCGGATTCAGCCGCGGTGTCACGCGTCAGCAGCCGGCGGCGGCGGCGGGCGGTTCAGGGCGGCGCTTTGCGGTGGTCTATCACCTGCTCTCCGTATCTCTGAATCAGCGTCTGCGTCTGCGCGTGTTCTGCGGCGATGGCGAACCGCCGATGCTGGATTCGGTTGTAGACATCTGGGCATCTGCCAACTGGTTCGAGCGCGAGACGTTCGATCTTTACGGCATCCTGTTCAACGGTCATCCCGACATGCGCCGCATTCTTACGGATTATGGCTTCGTCGGGCATCCGTTCCGCAAGGACTTTCCGCTTTCCGGCAACGTCGAAGTGCGTTACGACCCGGAGAAGAAGCGGGTGGTCTACGAACCCGTCAGCATCGAGCCGCGCATGCTGGTGCCGCGCGTGATTCGCGAAGACGCGCGTTACGAAGACGCATTCAAGGAGGCATCCAGGAATGCCTGAGATCCAGAATTTCACCATGAACTTCGGTCCGCAGCATCCGGCGGCGCACGGCGTGCTGCGTCTGGTGCTGGAGATGGACGGCGAAGTCATCACCAAGGCGGATCCGCACATCGGTCTGCTGCATCGCGCCACTGAAAAGCTGGCCGAAAGCAAGGTGTTCAACCAGAGCATCGGCTACATGGATCGTCTCGACTACGTGTCGATGATGTCCAATGAACATGCCTATGTGATGGCGATCGAGAAACTGCTCGGCATCACGCCGCCGCTGCGGGCGCAGTACATCCGCGTGATGTACGATGAACTCACGCGAATCACCAATCACCTCCTGTGGCTCGGTGCGCACGGTCTCGACATCGGCGCGATGACCGTGTTCCTGTACTGCTTCCGTGAGCGCGAAGACATCATGGACATGTACGAGGCGGTGTCGGGTGCGCGCATGCACGCGACCTATTACCGCCCGGGTGGCGTGTATCGCGATCTGCCGGAGCGCATGCCGCAGTATCAGGATTCCAGATTCCGCAGCAAAGGCGATATCAAGCGGTTCAATCGTGCGCGCGGCGGCTCACTGCTGGACTTCATTGACGATTTCACCCAGCGATTCCCGAAGTGCATTGACGAGTACGAAGTGCTGCTCACGGACAACCGCATCTGGAAGCAGCGCACGGTCGGAATCGGCGTGGTTTCTCCGGAACGCGCCATGCAACTCGGCTTCAGCGGACCGATGCTTCGCGGTTCGGGAATTGAATGGGACCTGCGCAAGAAGCAGCCGTACGAGGTCTATGACCGGATGGATTTCGATATTCCGGTCGGTATCAACGGCGACTGCTATGACCGCTACCTGGTACGCGTCGAGGAGATGCGTCAGTCGAATCGCATCATCAAGCAGTGCGTAGACTGGCTGCGTGCGAATCCGGGACCGGTGTGGCTCGACGACCACAAGGTCACGCCACCGCGCCGCGAAGAGATGAAGTCGGACATGGAATCGCTGATTCATCACTTCAAGTACATGACC
>DASSOA010000071.1:0-20405 GCA_035701115.1 Gammaproteobacteria bacterium | reverse complement strand
TCCTGCAAAATCTGCATTTCTGCCATCCATGGCAGTCACGCACGGAACGACGCGAATCGTCAAAGCGTTTTGCCGGGATCCGCCAACCGAAACGAATTCACAAACTTCCCGATCCCGGGATCCATATCGCGTATCGCCGCTTCCGGCCCCTTCGCACATTTCGGGCAATCGCTCGACCACGTCACAGTCAAGATCGCGGCGCGACTGCCGTTGCGGATGAAATACATCAGGTAATAGTCGGGTTGTCCCGCGTTTGCTTGCGCATCCCGCCGGTACACCTCGAACAGCGCCGGCTTGTCATTGATATTCAATGCTTCCTGATAGACGCGCCGCAGACCGGCGAGTTGTCCTTGGTTCCCAACGGCGTGTTCCGACAAACCCTGGGCCGCCTGACTGGCGAACTGCTCAATGGATAGCGACGCGTACCGTTCCGACAAGTTCGGTATGACGCTGATGGCGTACACGGGCCGCCCGGGAATGGAGGAAACAAAATAGGCGGAATCCTTTGCGAAATTGGTCTGTTCGCGAATCTGAATATCCCGGTTATCGTCCGGCACGTTTACCGAGAACAGCCGATCCGGGGAGACGTAGACGCCATGATGCGCCTGGGCGCGTTGCAGGTCGCGGACGCCGTTGGCGACGGTGACAAACGTTTCACAACCCGCGAACCAGGTCACGTCAACGATCAAGGTGAAGGCAAGGTCAGCCAACGGATCGGCACCCAGGTACACATTGCCCGAAGGCGTACAGGGCTCATCGCTGTAATTGCCATTGGGCGCGGTGACGCATGCGGCCAGCAGGATTGGCATCAACAATGCGGCGAGTATTCTTGTCACGTGTGATCCCCTTATGCGCATGATCAACCTTTGTGTTTTTATATACGAGCGCCGGAGAAGGCATATAACGTTGCGGCAACGCCGCACCCTAGTCCAGCCCGAATTCCCCCAACCCCTCCGCCATCGCCAAAAAGTCACCCGCCGTCAGCGACAACTGGTATTCGCAGTTTTTCATCAGGCCCTTGAGTTCCGGCGGCACGGCAGCCACCAGGTCGAGCCAGTCTTCCAGAATTTCGGGACTCGTTTCGCCTTCCCCGCGACTCAGATAATAGCTTTCCGATCGCCGCACAAGCGTGCCGGGGAACATCTTGACGTCGTGACCCTGATCGGTGAGCTTCCACAGAATCAGCACCAGCGATTTGTTGATGAGGTAATCGAATTTCATTGTGGTCTCTGGCGTCATCCCGCCCCTGCATGATTCCCTCCCCTACACGTCGCGCGTCACTGCATAATCAGGATTGGTTATGGATGCTTTTCCTGAAAAAGCACGTTGCCTGTGGATTGTTGTTGTACCGCTCGCATGCCTTATAGCCTCGTTTCCCGTATAACGCAATCGCGGGCTTGAGGTCGTCGTAGGTATCGAGATAGATCCATTTGAAACCCTGGCCCCGCGCATGCGCTTCCAGCGTATCCATGAGCGCGTCCGCGATCCCGTGCCCGCGCGCGGCCGGCTTCACGTACAGGCGCTTGCACTCGGCCGCGCCGGGTATCGAGTCCAGACGGCGCACCACGACGCAGCCGACCGCCTGCTCGCCGAGCCAGGCCAGCCACATGCCGGCGCCGGGCTCGTCGAGAATCTCCCGGATGGCGGCCGGGCTGTCGCGCAGCACGCAGTCCACGGCGGCGTAGTATTCCTCCAGCAGGCGCAGCGCCGTGCCGTCCGGGGCCGTGACACGCACGATGCGAACGGCCGGCGATGCGCCGCGCACCCGGGCGGCAGACTCTACGACGTGAGCCATATCAACGTTCCCATCCGTCCGCATTCTCCGTCCCGGCGATAGGAAAAAAACCGTTCCCTGTTGCTGAACGTACAGAACCCACCGCCGTAAATCGCTTTGACACCCAGCGCTTCGAGTTTTATCCGCGCCAGGGTATACAGATCGCACAGCCATTTGCCGTTCGGTTTCGACTTGAATGCCGCCGTGGCATTGACGTCGTGATCCACGAACGCCTGCAACACATCGTCGCCGACTTCATACGCGCCCGGACCGATTGCGGGGCCAAGCCAGGCCAGCAATGCACCGCGCTCGACCCACATCGCCTGCACGGTGTTTTCCAGCACCCCGGCCGCGAGCGAACGCCAGCCGCAGTGCGCGGCGGCCACCACCGTGCCGGCACGATCGCACAACAGGATCGGCAGGCAATCCGCGGTCATGATCACGCACACTTCGCCGGCACGCGATGCGACCGACGCATCCGCCGGTTCGCGGATCGTTTCGCCATCGAGCCGCGCCACCCGCGTGCCGTGCACCTGCCTGAGCCAGCGCGGCGGATTCGCGAGCGCAAGCGCATCCTGCACGCGGCGCCGGTTTTCCTTCACGGCGTCGTCGGCGTCGCCGACATGGTCGCCGAGATTGAGCGACGCGTACGCGCCGCTGCTGACGCCGCCGCTGCGCGTGGTGCTGACCGCGCGCACATGCGCAGGCGCCGGCCAGTCGGGGCTGATCCAGTCACTCATCATGCTCGGGATGCTCTGCGAGGTCGGTTTCGAGGGCCTGCAGCAGATGCTGCATGTCTTCCGGCAGCGGCGCATCCCAGCGCATGAATTCGCCGGTGACCGGGTGCGCGAGCCCGAGCCGGCGCGCGTGCAGCGCCTGCCGCCTGAACGCGCGCAGCGCTTCTACGAAGGCATCGTTCGCGTCGCGCGGAATGGCCAGCCGCCGCCCGTAAACGGGATCGCCGAGCAGCGGATGGTGAATGTGCGCGAGGTGCACGCGGATCTGGTGGGTGCGTCCGGTTTCGAGTTTGACGCCGAGGTGCGTGTGCGCGCGGTAGCGCCTGATGACGCGGTAATGCGTCACCGCTTCGCGCCCGCCTTCGCGCACGCTCATGCGCTTGCGGTCCACGCCGTGGCGCGCAATCGGTGCATCCACGGTGCCGCCGCCGGTCATCACACCAACCACGATCGCCTCGTATTCGCGTTCGAACTCACGTGCGGCGAGCGCCGCGACCAGCCGGGTGTGCGCTTCGAGCGTGCGCGCCACCGCGAGCAGGCCGGAGGTGTCCTTGTCGAGACGGTGCACCAGTCCGCAGCGCGGCACGTTGATCAGCTCCGGCGCGTGATGGAGCAAGGCATTCTGCAGCGTGCCGGCCGCGTTGCCCGCGCCGGGATGCACCACGAGTCCGGCCGGCTTGTTGACGATAATGAGCGCGGCATCCTCATATATAAGGTTGAGCGGCAGCGCTTCCGGCTCGACGCCCTCGACGGGTTCCTCGGCGGCGACGATTCGCACATGCTGTCCGCCCATCACGATGTCGCGCGGGCGCGGAATGCGCTGGTCCAGCGTGACCTGCCCCTCCTTGATCCATTGCGTGAGGCGGCTGCGCGAATAGCCGGGGAAAAGCTGCGCCAGCGCCTGATCGAGCCGGTGGCCGGCCAGTTCGGCGGGGATCAGGCTTTCCTCGATTCGGGGCTGGCTCATCGGGCTCTCGTCGCGTCTGGGTCTCGGCGCAGTTTAGTTTATACTTGCAGCTTCATGCGACCGGCATTCTGCCGCCACGGATCAGAACACCCATGCGACTGCGCCTTGTATTTTCGGCCCTCGTGGCCGCGGCTCTCTTTATCAGCGGTTGCGCAAGCAACCAGGAACGCGACCAGACGCTGGCGGCCCGCGACCTGTACTCCCAGATCCAGGCCAATATAGACGCCGGCAACTACAAGACCGCGATCCAGCGTCTGCAGACCCTCGAATCGCGCTTCCCGTTCAACGATTTCGGCACCCAGGCTGAACTCGAACTCATTTACGTCAATTACCTGGACAAGGATTACGACACCGCCGAGGACACCGCGGACCGTTTCATCCGCGAACATCCGCGTCATCCGGACGTGGACTATGCCTATTACATGAAGGGCGTCGCCTACTTCGATCAGGCACCCGGATTGCTGGAAACCATGTTCGGCAAGGACACCTATCAGCGCGATCCTTCCGATGCGGATAAATCGTTTCAGGCGTTCCAGCTGTTCCTGCAGAAATTCCCGAACAGCAAATACGCGCCGGACGCGCGTCAGCGTCTGGTGTTCCTGCGCGACCGCCTCGCGAGATACCAGTGGGCTGTCGCCGACTACTACATGCGCCGTGGTGCGTGGATTGCCGCACTCGATCGCGCTTACGAAATCATCCGGCGCTATCCGGAAACACCGAGTGCCAAGGAAGCACTGCAGATCATGGTTACCGCTTACAGAAAACTCGGCATGAACCAGCTCGCGGACGACACGACGCGCATTCTGGAGCTCAATTTCCCAGGGACCTCGCCGGACTACAAGGCCCACGGGCCGTCGTAATGGCGGCCTCCATCATTCCCTAGTGTTTGTGATAACCCGACGTGATCGGATAACGGCGGTCGCGTCCAAATGAACGCCGGCTGACGCGTACCCCGGGCGGCGCCTGACGGCGTTTGTATTCCGCGCCCTGCACCATTTTCACGACACGCTTCACTATCGCTTCATCAAATCCCATGGCGACGATTTCGGCGACGGTCCTGTCGTCAACGACGTACGCCTCAAGAATCGGATCGAGCACGTCGTACGGCGGCAATGCGTCGGAATCCTTCTGGTTCGCAGCGAGCTCCGCGGACGGCACGCGCTCGATGACTGCTTCGGGAATCGCCGGTGACAGCGTATTACGGTAGCGGCACAGTCCATACACCAGTGTCTTGACGCAATCGCGGATCGGCGCGAAGCCGCCGGTCATGTCGCCATACAGGGTGGCATACCCGACCGCACTTTCGCTCTTGTTGCTGGTATTGAGCACCAGCTTGCCCGACTTGTTGGAAACCGCCATCAGCAGCACGCCACGGCAGCGCGCCTGGATGTTCTGTTCCGTCACGCCGGCGGTATCGCCGTGCAGGGTTTCCTGCAGCGATTCAACGAACGCGCGAAATGCCGGCTCGATGGAAATCGTGTGATATTCGACGCCGAGCAGTTCGGCCTGTGCGCGCGCTTCCTTGAGACTGAGTTCCGAGGTATAGCGCGAGGGCATCATCACGGCGGTCACGTTCTCCGCACCCAGGGCATCCACTGCGATGGCCAGCGTCAGCGCCGAATCCACGCCGCCTGACAATCCGATCACCGCACCTTTGAAGTGATTCTTGGACACGTAATCGCGCACGCCGAGAATGATGGCGCGATACACGCTTTCCTCGATGCTCGCATCGGTGTGCACCGGCCCGGCAACCGGCACGATCTGCTCTCCGTCGAAACTGAAATCTGCCGGGAACAGGCCCTCTTCAAAATTCGGCGCGCGCATGGTGACTTGGCCCGCGGCATTCATCACCAGCGAACCGCCGTCGAACACCAGTTCGTCCTGACCGCCGACCAGATTCATATACATGAACGGCACGCCGGCATCGCCGACGCGGCGACGCAGTTCCTGCTCGCGCTGCTGCTGTTTGCCGTGTTCAAACGGCGACGCATTGGTCACGATCACCAGTTTGGCGCCGGCGGCCGCGGCCTGGCAGGCGGGACCCGCATGCCAGATGTCCTCGCAGATGTTGAGCCCGATCGGGATACCGTCGAGTTCGAACAGGCAGGCGGCATCGCCAGGCGTGAAATAGCGCTTCTCGTCGAACACGGAATAATTCGGCAATTCCTGCTTGCGATATTGCGCCTTCAGTTTGCCGTCACCGAATACGCCGCTCACGTTGTAGATGTGCCCGTTTTCATACAGCGGATAACCGATCAACACGTGGATGCCGCGTGCTGCGTCGCGAACGCGGGCCACGCCCGCTTCCACTTCGTGGCGCAGCGCGGAATGGAACAGCAGGTCTTCGGGCGGATAACCGGTGAGCGTCAGTTCCGGAAACACCACCAGCTGCGCCTTGAATTCGTCGCGCGCACGCGCCGTCGCGGCCAGCACTTTTTCCACGTTACCGGGGACGTCACCGACCAGTAGATTGAACTGTCCCATGACGACGCGCAGTTTGGTGTTCATCCGGTAATTATCCCACCAAGAAAAAATCCCTGCCTCGCGACAGGGATTTCCGTATTAAGGTAAAGACAAGTGCTTTCAACGGCGGGCGCGGGCTTTCTTGCCGGTGGCCTTTTTCTTCGCCGGCTTCGCGGCCGGTTTGGCGACCTTCTTCGCAGGCTTTTTGGCCGATTTCTTTGCCGCTTTCCTGGCGGCTTTTTTCGCCGCCTTCTTTGGCGTCTTACCGGCTGTCTTTTTCTTGCCACCCTTGCCCTTGTTGAGCAGTTTGGCCATGGCACTGCCGAGTTCTGCCGGCGAATGTACGGTCTTCACGCCGGCCGCTTCCAGCGCTTCGAACTTCGCCTGCGCGGTGCCCTTGCCGCCGGAGACGATGGCGCCGGCATGGCCCATGCGTTTGCCGGGCGGCGCGGTGACGCCGGCGATGTAGGCAACGACGGGTTTGGTCACGTTCTTCTTGATGTACTCGGCCGCCGCTTCCTCGTCGGAACCGCCGATTTCGCCGACCATGATGATGCCTTCGGTCTTGGGATCTTCATTGAACATCGCGATGACGTCAATAAAGCTCATGCCGTGCACCGGATCGCCGCCGATACCGACGCAGGTGGACTGCCCGAGCTTGAGATTGGTGGTCTGGAACACGGCTTCGTAGGTCAGCGTGCCGGAACGCGACACGATGCCGACCTTGCCGGGTTTGTGAATGTGGCCCGGCATGATGCCGATCTTGCATTCGCCCGGCGTGATCACGCCCGGGCAGTTGGGTCCGATCAGCACGCAATCCTTGTCGCGGATCGCGGCTTTTACCTTGATCATGTCGGTGACCGGAATGCCTTCGGTGATGCACACAATCACTTTGATGCCGGCATCGGCGGCTTCGAGGATCGCGTCCGCCGCAAACGGCGCCGGCACGTAGATCATGCTGGCTTCCGCGCCGGTGGCTTTCACCGCATCGGCGACGGTGTTGAACACCGGCAGACCGAGATGCTTTTCACCGCCGCGGCCCGGCGTCACGCCGCCGACCAGTTTGGTGCCGTAGGCTATCGCCTGTTCGGAGTGGAAGGTTCCCTGCTTACCCGTGAATCCCTGGCAGATCACCTTGGTTTTCTTGTTGATCAGAATGCTCATGTGAGTAGTTCCGGATTACTTGATGGACGCGACGACTTTTTTCGCCGCATCAGTGAGATCGTTGGCGGGCGTGATGGCGAGACCGCTTTTCGCGAGCAGCGCCTTGCCCTGTTCGACGTTAGTGCCTTCGAGCCGCACCACCACCGGCACCGACACGCCGACGTCTTTGACCGCCGCAATGATGCCTTCGGCGATCAGATCGCAGCGCACGATGCCGCCGAAGATGTTCACCAGAATCGCCTTCACGTGCGCATTCGACAGAATCAGCTTGAATGCGGCCGTCACGCGTTCGGTGGTCGCGCCGCCGCCGACGTCGAGGAAATTGGCCGGCGCGCCGCCGTGCAGCTTTATGATGTCCATGGTGGCCATCGCGAGCCCGGCGCCGTTCACCATGCAGGCAATGTTGCCGTCGAGCGAGACGTAATTGAGGTCGTGTTCCCTGGCTTCGCTTTCACGCGCGTCTTCCTGCGACTTGTCGCGCATTTCAGCCAGCTTCGGCTGACGGTAAAGCGCGTTGTCGTCCAGATTCACCTTGGCGTCGAGCGCCACCACGCTGCCGTCGGTCTTGACGATGAGCGGATTGATTTCGACGAGGCTGGCGTCGCGTTCCATCACGATGCGGTACAGGCCGTTCACGATCTTGCTGAAGGTCGCCTGCTGCGCCTTGTCGGTCAGACCCAGCCCGAACGCCAGTTCGCGAACCTGATGCGGCTGGATACCGGCGGCCGGGTGCACCCAGACCCGGAAAATCTTGCCGGGAGTCTTGGCGGCGACTTCCTCGATATCCATGCCGCCCGCCGCCGAGGCCATGAACACGACCTGCTCGCGGCTGCGGTCCACCAGCACCGAGAGATACAGCTCGCGGGCGATGTCGGAGCCCGCTTCGATCAGCAGGGTGTTGATCGGCAGCCCTTCGGGGCCGGTCTGGTGCGTGACGAGCTGGTGACCCAGCATGCCCTGGGCCGCGCTCCTGACTTCGTCCGGCGTCCGGCAGAGCTTGACGCCGCCGGCCTTGCCACGCCCGCCGGCGTGGACCTGGGCCTTGACGACCCAGAGCTTGCCGCCGAGGCTGTTGGCGGCCTTGACCGCTTCTTCGACGCTGGTGACGGAACGGCCGTTGGGGACCGGAATGCCGTATTCTGCAAACAGTTGTTTTGCCTGATATTCGTGCAGGTTCATGGTACGGGGGTTTCGAGATTGGGAGTGAAGTGCGCTATTTTGAAGCAAAGCCCCACGCTACGCAAAGCCGAGGTACGGGAATGAACGATGTCGTACCGGTTGCCGGCACCTCAGACTTGCCTGCCGCCGGTCCCGCGACCGAATCGAATGTGCTGCCCTGGCGCCTGCTGCGCCTGCTCAATCTGTTCCGCATGGTGGTCGGCGGGCTGGTCGTGGTGCTGTATTTCAGCGACACGTCATCCCGCCAGCTGGGCGCACAGATCCCCTTGCTGTTCCTGTGGACCGGCATCGGTTATTTCTGCGTCAGCGCGTTTTCAAGCTTCACGGTGCGTGCGCGGCGCCCCGCGCTCGCGCTGCAAATTTACAGCCAGCTTGTGGTTGATATCGTGGCGGTCACGCTGCTGATGCATTCCAGCGGCGGACCCAGCAGCGGTCTCGGCGGCCTCCTGTTCGTCACCATCGGCGTGAACAGCGTGATACTTTCGCGGCGCATGGGCATTGCCTTTGCCGCGTTCGCGACACTCGCGATGCTGGGCGATCAGACCTTCACCGAACTCTACGGACCGGCGCCCAGTTCCAGCTATATCCAGACCGGCATCATCGGCATCATCCTGTTTGCCGCGGCGCTCGCGGGGTACGCGCTCGGGCACCGCCTGCGCGAAAGTGAAGCGCTTGCCGAACGCCGCGGCATTGATCTGGAAAATCTCGCCCAGCTCAACGCGCACATCATTCGCCGCATGCGCACCGGCATCGTGGTGGTAGACGCGGAAAACCGCGTCAGGCTCGCCAACAATTCCGCGCTGGCGGATTTCGGCATCCCGCGCGCCGACAACGTGCGCCTGAACGATCTTTCGCCGCGGCTGCAGCAGGAACTGGCGAGCTGGCGCGAAGACAGCTATCGCAGGAACGTCAGCGTGCCGGCAGCGGACGGACGGCCACTGATTCCACATTTCGCGAGACTGGCACCGGGCGCCATGTCGGGAACCCTGATTTTCCTGGAAGACGCAAGCCAGCTCGCCGAGCAGGTCCGCCAGATGAAACTGGCCGCTCTGGGCCGGTTGACGGGCAGCATCGCGCATGAGGTGCGCAATCCGCTCGCCGCCATCAGCCACGCCAATCAACTGCTGGCCGAATCACCGCGCCTGCAAGCCGATGAACAGCGCCTCACCGAAATCATCAATGAACATGCCTTGCGCATGGAACGCATGGTGGAGACGATCCTGCAGTTGTCGCGGCGGGACGCCAGCCGCGCGGAGGAAATCGAACTGATTCAGTGGCTGAAGGATTTCGCTGCCGAGTTCCGTGAACGTCGCCAGCTCGACTCCGATGCAGTGGACACGCAGTTTGAGGCGTCCGGTGGTGTGCAGGTGCGAATCGATCCCGCGCACTTGCATCAGATCATGTGGAACCTGAGCGAAAACGCCCTGCGTCATGGAATGCCTGCAAACGATGCAAGCGGCGCGCCGATCGAATTCCGGGTGGTGACAGACGCTCGTCCGGGACACGTCGAACTCGATGTACTGGACCGCGGCCCCGGCGTGCCCGGCGAAATCGCGGAACATATCTTCGAACCGTTCTACACCTCCAATCCGCGCGGCACCGGACTCGGGCTTTTCATCGCCCGTGAACTCTGCGAATGTAATCACGCGCGGCTGGTCTATGAGCCGCGCCACGGCGGCGGCAGCTGCTTTCGCATCTTGTTCAACACCCCGGAAGGCTGGTTTACCTGACCATGAATACCCCGCTTGCCCTGGTCGTGGACGATGAACCGGCCATCCGCGAACTGCTTTCGCTGACGCTTAAACGCATGGACATTGCCTGCGTGGAAGCGGGCACGCTCGCGGACGCCCGGCGCCTTCTGACGTCCCGTCCCGTGGATCTGTGTCTGACCGACATGAAACTGCCCGACGGCAGCGGCCTCGATCTGGTGAGCTACATCCAGCAGCACATGGCGCAAATCCCGGTGGCGGTGATTACCGCGCACGCCAACGTCGAATCGGCCGTGCAGGCGCTAAAGAATGGCGCGTTCGATTTCGTGTCAAAACCAGTCGACATCGGCGCGTTGCGCACCCTGATCCAAACGGCTCTGCGGCTGCGGGAGGATCGCGAACCGGGCGAGACGCGTGGCGGCACCTTTTTGCTGGGCCATTCCGACGCCATCGAACGCGTGCGCGCGCTGATCGCGAAGCTTGCCCGCAGCCAGGCCCCGGTGCACATCAGCGGCGAATCCGGTACCGGCAAGGAACTGGTCGCGCGCCTGATCCATGAAAACGGCCCGCGTTCCGAGCAGCCGTTCGTGGCGGTCAACTGCGGCGCCATCCCCACCGAACTGATGGAAAGCGAGTTTTTCGGCCACCGGAAAGGCAGCTTTACCGGCGCGGTAGCGGACAAAGAAGGGCTGTTTCAAACCGCCCAGGGTGGCACGCTGTTTCTGGACGAAGTAGCCGAATTGCCGCTGCACATGCAGGTGAAGCTGTTGCGCGTCATCCAGGAAAAGGCGGTACGCGCCGTTGGCGCCGCGCGCGAAACGCCGGTGGACGTTCGCATCCTGTCGGCCACGCATCGCAACCTCGCCGAACTGGTGCGCAGCGGCCGCTTCCGCGAAGATCTGTTTTACCGGATCAACGTCATCGAACTGCAGGTTCCGGCGTTGCGGGATCGGCCGTCGGACATCCCGATCCTGGCCGATTACATCCTGCAACGGCTGACGCAAGCCCACGGCCGGCCATCTGTGCATCTCGCACCGGATGCGGTCGCCCTGCTGCAGGGCTATACCTTTCCGGGCAACGTCCGCGAACTCGAGAACATCCTCGAACGCGCCCTGACCCTTGCCGACGGCGACACGATTCGCGCCCCGGACATTCACTTGCGCGCACCCGACAATCAAGATGAGACGGAGGACGCCTCAGCAGAATCAAATGGCCTGCAACCGCTGGGCCAGGTGCTTGACGACGTCGAAAAGGATGCCATCCGCAAGGCGCTGGAGCAGACCCGCTACAACAAAACCGCGGCAGCCAGGCTCTTGGGCATGTCGTTCCGCCAATTGCGCTATCGGATCAAGAAACTTGGGCTGGAGTGACCACATTCCGCTCGGCAATGTCACAAAGTGACAAAATTGGTCCATTTCGTCATCAGTGGCGGGAAGCGCCGAGAATTCAAGCACCTGTTGTCGTTACGAAAAGGGACTTGGCATGCGACTTGCATACTGTTCTAATGTGGCGGGACGTATCCCGCTGCGTATCTCCAACCCCTAGGGAGTTTTGACCATGAAAACGATGCAAAAGGGTTTCACCCTTATCGAATTGATGATCGTGATCGCGATCATCGGCATCCTGGCGGCCATCGCCATTCCGGCCTATCAGGATTACATCGCCAAGTCGCAGGTCGCTGAAGTGTTCAGCCTGACTGACGGCCAGAAGACCAACATCGCCAGCATCTACGGCGACAAGGGCTACTGCCCCAATAACGGCAGCTTCGGTATTCCGGCAGCCGCCAGTATCTCGGGCAAGTATGTGGCTTCGGTGACGCTGGGCCACGACAGCGCCGGCAACTGCACCATGAAGGCGACAATGCAGGCTACGGGTGTCAACAAGAACGTGAAGGACGGAGAAGTCTGGATCGTGGCGCATGACAAAGGCGGCGCCATGGCCTGGGATTGTTCCTCGCTGGACGCGACGCACGGTCTCCGGCAGAAATACCTGCCGTCCAACTGCAAAGGCAAGCCGTAAGGCATTTGCTTAGGCTGTCAGGCCGGGCCAGGCGAAAACCTGGCCCGGTCTTTTTTTTGCATTGAATTCAGCGACTCAGTAGAGTTGACCGATGCCGTCCATCGCAATTCCCCGTCCCAGCGCAAATCACTGTCTGGCTTTTGCTCTGGTCAGCAGCCTGCTGCTGACCTTCCTGATTTACGTTCCCGGTTTGCAGGGGCCGTTCGTCTTCGACGATTACGTCAATATCGTGCAAAACGCCGATTTGAGCCCGTCCAGTCTTTCGTTTCAGTCTCTGCTCGATGCCGCACTCTCGCTCCGGGCCGGACTCCTGATGCGACCGGTCAGCATGGTGTCCTTTGCCTTGAATCACTATTTTTTCGGCCCCGACGCGTTTTCATTCAAGCTGGTCAATCTGTGCATCCATCTGCTCAACGGTATTCTGGTTTTCGTTCTGCTTTTCCGGTTGATGGCTGTCTATCGAAAGCTGTATGCGCCGATCGCGACACAGACGTCACTGCGTTGGCTGGCCCTGATTGCCGGCACCCTGTGGCTCGTGCATCCGCTGAATCTCACCGCGATACTTTATGTCGTGCAACGTGAAACCAGTCTCTCAGCACTGTTCATGCTGGCCGGCGTCAATCTTTACGCGTGGGCGCGGAGCAGACAGCTGAACGGCATGGGCGCGCACTGGCTGCTTTTCCCCGGCACCGCACTGCTTGGTGGGCTGGCGGTACTGAGCAAGGAATCAGGCGCCTTGATGCCGTGTTACATGTTGGCAGTAGAAGCCTGCGTGTTCGGGTTCCGCTTTCCTGATCGGCGCGCGAAATGGACGATCGTCAGCTATTTCCTGCTGTTTCTGATAATCCCCGGCCTGCTCGGATTGGCCTGGATAATCACCCACAGCAACTTCCTGAGTTACGCCGGGCGCAATTTCACGCTTGAGGAGCGCCTGTTGACGGAAACCCGGGTCATCTGGCTCTATCTTTTCTGGACCCTGTTACCGCGCATCTCCAGTCTGAGCCTCTATCACGACGACATTGCGCTGTCCGACGGCTTGTTTCACCCCTGGACCACGTTCCCCGCCGCGCTTGGACTTGCCGGCTTGGTGGTCGTCGCGATACTGGTGCGCCGGCGCCGGCCTCTGGTCGCGCTCGGGATTGCCTGGTTCTTTGCCGGGCAGCTGATGGAGTCGACGATCTTCCCGTTGCAGATCGCCTTCGAGCACCGTAATTACCTCGCCGATCTGGGGCCTATACTCGCCTGCTCATCCCTAATTGCGCCGCTCAATCGCGAGAGCGTCTATTTCAAACTGCGATACACGTTTCTGGGACTGCTCGTATGTGCATTTGCCGGCGTGACGCTGCAACGTTCCCTGAATTGGGATAATCCACTGAGTTTTGCGCAGAGTGAGGCGCGCTATCATCCCGATTCACCCTACGCAACCTATCAACTCGGCGAGGTATACGCGAACCTGACATTGGCGGGGCATACCGAGCTTCTGCAGCAAACCCGTACGATATTGCTGCATTCGCTTGCGCTGCCGAACACCAATGTCATCGCCGGCACAACGCTGGTGATGGTGGAAAGCCAGGTCAATGGACAGATTACCCCGGGCCTGTTGAACCGCATTGCGCAAGTCCTGCGTACCGAACACATCGGCTCATCCGATACCATCGGACTCTACAGCCTTGTCGGCTGCTACACCCATCATCACTGCAAGCTGCCGCCGCACAGCCTCGACGGATTGTTCACTGCGGCATTTGACAATCCCTATGTTTCGCGCACCCGCAGCACGGCTGCCGACCTGCATGTGATATACGGCAATTACCTGTCAGGCTCCAGTCCGCCGCGGTTTGCCGATGCGCGTCAGCAAATGATGCAAGCTGTCGAGCTGATGCCGGCAGAACCGCAATACAGGATCAACGTGGTCATCGTTGATCTGGCCATGAAGAATGCCGAATTCGCCGAACAGGACCTGCAGGCGGTCATGCGCCTGAACCGGTTTGGCCGCCTCAACCGCGAAATTGCGTCCCTGACAGCAGAGTTGAGCCGGCTCAAGCGCGATCAGGACAAACACAACCTGTCTCCGGATAAACACCGAGCGACCCATGAAAATTGACTGGTCGAGTGAAATTGACGAACGTCGCCTGCTGCCATGGGCCGCATTACTGGGCGCAATGCTGGTCGCGCTGGTCGTGTACTGGCCGGCACTCCATGGCCCCATGATGTTCGACGACTATCCGCAACTTGGACAGTTTTTTCATCAGTCGGCCAATCATCGTCTGACCCTGGCCGAATCATTGTGGAGCAACAGCGGCCCACTCGGCAGGCCGGTATCCATGCTGACGTTCTGGCTGAACAGCGTGCTGACGCCCGACAACCTGTGGGCCTGGAAGCTGACCAACCTGACAATTCATCTGCTTTGCGGTCTGCTGGCGGCCCTGCTGGCCATGGAGCTGTTCAGTGCCGTGCAGCGCGATCCGGGCATTGATCCCCGCTATCCCGGGTTTTTTGTCGGTGTTATCTGGCTGTTGCATCCACTGCAGGTCAGCACCGTGCTGTACACGGTACAGCGCATGACCGAACTTGCCGCCTTGTTCATGTTCAGCGGCCTTTACGCCTATGTGATCTTGCGCCGCGATCCGGCCAATAAAGGTTTGCGGAAAACCATGGCCGGCCTGGTTCTGTTGAGTGCCGCGACCGTGTTGGCAGGTTTGTCGAAGGAAAATGGCCTGCTGCTTCCGTTCCTCGCACTCGCCGTTGAGATAGTGCTGTTTCGCGCTGCCGGCTCTCCCGCTGTATCGCGCGCCATCAGGATCTACTTTGGCGCGGTGGTGACACTGGCCGGACTGGCGGCGGCCCTGCTGTTCGTTGCGCGCCCGCACTTTATAACCGGCGGTTACATGTACCGCCCGTTTACATTTGCACAGCGCATGTTGAGCGAACCTCGCATCCTGTTTGAGTATTTGAGAATGCTGCTTTTTCCCATCCCCCGTACGATGGGTTTCTTTCACGACGATTTCGCGGTATCAACCGGACTCCTGAATCCTGTTACGACACTCTGGTCGCTGCTCGGATTGGCAGCGCTGACAGGCGCTGCGTGGCTGGTTCGGAAACGGTTCCCGCTCGTCGCACTGGGAATCGCGATTTTCCTTATCGGGCAAGTCATGGAGTCTTCGGTCTTTGCCCTCCGCCTCATGTTCGAGCATCGCAACTACTTTCCGGGATTCGGTATCTTTCTCGCCGTCACCGACATCGGCCTGTTCGCCTTGTCGAAGCGAGGTCACAAACTGCAATCCGTGATCGGTGGCACGATCGTTGCAGCGCTGGCAATTCTGCTCGCCGTCCGCGCCACCCACTGGACATCGGAAATCAGTCTTTATCATGCCGGAGCGAGCGCGCATCCCCGGTCCGAGACTGCAACGGCGGGACTGGCACAAGCGTACCTGGATGCCGACAAGCCGGATCTGGCGCTGCAGGTGCTGGTCAGTCATCCCGGATACGGAACCGGTCTGGAACGCGCCTATATGGAGTGCGTCATCAACGGGTCTGTTGCCGATGCCGAGTTGCAAGAGCTCGTCAATCAGACACCGACATATCTGGGTAATTACCCCGTGAAAGGACTGACTACGCTTGGTGCGCTGGGCGTGACGGGAAAATGCCGCTTTTCCAGTGCCGTTTACAGCAAGCTGATTGACGCCGCGGCGCAACGCGATACGACGAGGCCTGACCTGCGGTATATGCTCTACATATATAGCGGTTACTACCACGAGCGCCTGCAGCAGATTGACGAGGCGATCGCAGCAATGCAGAACGCCCATCGTCTTGCGCCCACCACACCCGTTCCCCTGATCCTGGCTGCACGCTGGTACCTGCAGGCGGGAGACACAGAAAAAGCCGGCGCGCAACTGCAGAAAGCGAGACAAATCGACAGGCTCTACAATGCCGGTTTCAGTCAGGACATTGACGAGCTGGCGGATAAAATCAGGTCTTCAACGGGCAAACCGGATGACGTCACGCCACGCTAGGGGCCGTATTTCCGTTATGCTTGTTGCCGGTCACGCCTGACCTGACTGGAAAACGCATGCCAATTCCTCATTCTGATCTCAGCATCGTTCTCCCTGCCAACAACGAAGCGGAGGCGATTCCGGATGTACTCTCGCGCCTTGCGTCGCTGTTCCCGGGCGCGGAAATCATCGTCGTAGACGACGGCTCCACCGATGCCACGGCACAACTCGCCGCGGCGGGCGGTGCGCGCGTTGTGAAGCATGTCTATGCCACCGGAAACGGTGCCGCGATCAAGTCAGGGGCGCGCGCAGCGCGTGGGCGCGTCATTGTTTTCATGGACGCCGATGGGCAACACAGCGGACAGGATATTGAAGGCCTGTTGACGTCGCTGGATCAGGGTTACGACATGGTGGTGGGAGCACGCGACGTCGGTTCGCAAGCCTCGGTCTGGCGCCGCCTGGCCAACGGCTTCTATAACGGTCTGGCAAGCTGGATCGTCGGGCACCGTATCCTGGATCTGACGTCGGGATTCCGTGCCGTCCGGGCCGACAAATTCCGCGAATTCCTGTATCTGCTACCCAACGGCTTTTCGTATCCAACGACGATTACCATGGCGTTTTTCCGGGCCGGCTATCATGTCGCCTATCACCCCATCGTGGCATCGGCGCGCAAGGGCAAAAGCCATATCCGGCCATTCGAGGACGGCATCCGGTTTCTGCTCATCATCTTCCGTATCGGGACCCTGTACTCGCCGCTCAAGATCTTTCTGCCATTCAGTCTGGCGTTTTTTGTCACCGGCGTGGGTTACTACCTGTACACCTTCTTCACGATGCACCGGTTCACCAACATGAGCGCCCTGCTGTTTATCGCGTCCATTCTGGTATTCCTGATCGGGCTGGTGTCGGAGCAGATCACCAACCTGCTGTACCGCCCCCCGGCCTGATGGCGCGGGCGCCAGGGCCAGCGGGCCGTTCCGGACCCCGCTGTCCGGGCCCCTTCCTGTTTCTGTGAGTGCCGTCTCGGTCTGATGCGCCGGCCCTGCCCTATGGTTGGACAATCAAGGGGGATACACTACTATTTAACAGTTAGGGTCCAGCCACCATGGGCCCGCAAGAGGTCCCGCAGTACGCCATGGCAACCACATCCGTCAGAACAACCTTGACAGGCCTGCCGCGCCGTCTGGTGGCCGATGGCCTCCTGGACGAGACCTCGGCAGCCGACGCCCAACGAGATGCCGTCAAGGAAAAGATGCTGCTGGTCAGCTACCTCGTGCGCAACAAGAAGCTCGATGCGCGCGCCGTCGCCAATGCCGCGGCAGAAGAGTTCGGCGTGCCGGTCGTGGACCTTGATGCACTCGATATGGCGCAGGCTCCGCTCAAGGATGTGGAGCCGGCCCTGATCGAGAAACATCATGCGCTGCCGCTCTATCGCCGCGGCCGCAAGCTGTTCGTGGGCGTTTCCGACCCCACCAATCTGCAGGCACTGGACGAAATCAAGTTCAAGACCGGCCTGATCGTTGACGCAGTGGTCGTCGAGGAAACCAAACTGGCACGCGCCATCGAAAAGGCCGTGCAGTCCATGGACACCTCGATGAAGGACCTGGCCGACGAGGACCTCGGCGACCTCGACATTTCCGGCGGCGACGATGAACAGGCACCGGGTGCCGAAGTCAGTTCCGCGGATATCGAAGATGCGCCGGTTGTGAAATTCGTCAACAAGGTGCTGCTCGACGCGATCAACAAGGGCGCATCGGATATTCACTTCGAACCATACGAAACCTACTATCGTGTCCGCTTCCGCCAGGACGGCATGCTGCGCGAAGTGGTGCAACCACCGATTGCGCTGGGGCCGAAGATCGCCGCACGCTTGAAGGTCATGGCCAGACTCGATATTTCCGAACGACGCATTCCGCAGGACGGCCGGGTCAAGCTGAGACTGTCCAAGACCCGGGCCATCGACTTCCGTATGAATACCTGTCCGACGCTGTGGGGCGAGAAGATCGTGATGCGTATTCTGGATCCGTCCAGCGCCAAGCTCGGCATTGACGCGCTGGGTTATGAGGATTTCCAGAAGCAGCTGTATCTGGATGCGCTGTCCAAACCCTACGGCATGATCCTCGTGACCGGCCCCACCGGTTCCGGCAAAACCGTATCGCTGTACACCGGCGTCAATATTCTGAACACGCTGGACCGCAATATCTGTACCGCCGAAGATCCGGCCGAAATCCAGTTGCCCGGCGTCAACCAGGTCAACGTGAATCCGAAAGTGGGCCTCACGTTCGGTTCCGCGCTCAAGGCGTTCCTGCGCCAGGACCCGGACGTGATTCTGGTGGGCGAAATCCGCGACCTAGAAACCGCGGAAATCGCGGTGAAAGCAGCGCAAACCGGCCACATGGTGCTGTCAACCCTGCACACCAACGATGCACCAAAGACTCTGACGCGTCTTGCGGATATCGGCGTTGCGCCCTATTCCATCGCCACCGCGGTCAACCTGATCATTGCGCAACGTCTGGCACGCCGTTTGTGCCCGCATTGCAAGAAAGTGGCGGATATTCCGCGTGAAGCCCTGCGCAAGGAGGGCTTCAGCGACGAGCAAATCGAGAGCGGCCTGACGATCTATGAGCCGGTCGGTTGCGAGCAATGCAACGAAGGCTACAAGGGCCGCACCGGCGTGTATCAGGTAATGCCGGTTTCGGAAGCCATGGGACGCATCATCATGGAAGGCGGCAACGCCATCCAGATTGCCGACCAGGCTGCCAAGGAAGGTGTATGGGATCTGCGTAAATCAGGCCTTAACAAAGTCAAGAATGGTCATATCAGCCTCGCAGAGTTGAATCGAATCACCGTGGAATAATCGCTCAAGGCAAGGCACATCATGGCAACAGCAACAGCAGCCAAGCAAATCAACTTTGTCTGGGAAGGCACCGACAAGAAAGGTGCGCGTATCAAGGGCAAGGCAATGGCCGCCAACGAGCAGGCCGTCAAAGCCGACCTGCGCCGTCAGGGTATTGCGCCGATCAAGATCCGCAAGGACCGGCGCACCGCGCAAGGCAAGAAGATCACGCCCGGCGATATCGCGTTTTTCAGCCGCCAGATGGCGACCATGATGACCGCCGGCGTGCCGCTGGTGCAGTCCATGGACATTATCGGCAAGGGCCACGCCAATCCGCGCATGCAGCAATTGGTGCTCAGCATCAAGGCGGATGTCGAATCGGGCAACAATCTTGCTGACGCGCTTGCCAAGCAACCCCTTTATTTTGATGACCTGTTCGTCAATCTGGTGCGAGCCGGCGAGCAGGCCGGCGCACTCGAAGCGCTGCTCGACAAGATTGCCACGTACAAGGAAAAAACCGAGGCCATCAAGAAAAAGATCAAGAAAGCCCTCACTTATCCGATCGCGGTGCTGATTGTCGCTTTCATTGTCACCGCGGTGCTGCTGGTTTTCGTGATTCCGCAGTTCCAGGCGCTGTTCCAGGGATTTGGCGCCAATCTGCCCGCATTCACGCAATTTGTTGTGGATTTGTCCGAATCGGTACGACACAACGGAATTTACTATCTGATCGTGATTATTGCGGTTTTCACCGCATTCTTCGCCGCGAAGAAGCGCTCGAGAACGTTCCGCCAGAATCTGGACAAACTATCGCTGAAAATCCCGATATTCGGCGCAATCCTCACCAAGTCGGCGATCGCGCGCTTTGCCCGCACCCTGTCAACCATGTTCGCTGCCGGCGTGAATCTGGTTGAAGCGCTGTCATCGGTGGCAGGCGCCACCGGCAACATCATTTACGAACAGGCGACACTCAAGATGCGCGATCAGGTCTCGACCGGCCAGCAGCTGAATCTCGCCATGAGCCAGACCGGCCTGTTTCCGCACGTGGTGGTACAAATGATCGCCATCGGCGAGGAAGCCGGTTCCATCGACTCCATGGCCAGCAAGGTTGCGGACTTCTATGAAGAAGAAGTGGACAACGCAGTGGACAGCCTGTCGAGCCTGATGGAGCCGATGATCATGGTGATCCTCGGCGTGCTGGTCGGTGGGTTGGTGGTCGCCATGTATCTGCCGATCTTCAAGATGGGATCGGTCGTCTAAACAGGCAAGCTGAAGCGATCGCGGGGATTGAAGGGCCACGGGCTCTTCAATCCCCGGCGTTTGCCGGCAGAATGTTGAACAACGAGCCTGGCCGGGCCCTATCCGGCGGTAAATAATTTCCCTCCGCAGACAAAGGCTTCATGATGCCCGCAGTGTATTTGCTGGAAACCAGTCCGCTGGCGCTCGTGCTGGTTGTGACACTATTGGGCCTGCTTGTAGGCAGCTTTCTCAATGTGGTGATTCACCGCCTGCCGCGCATGCTCGAACAGGAATGGCGAATCCAGTGCGCGGAGCTGAACGAGACAGTTCTGCCG
>DASSOA010000070.1:0-27873 GCA_035701115.1 Gammaproteobacteria bacterium | reverse complement strand
TTTTATGATGTCTATTCCGATTTTCAGCGCCAGCATCGTGCGCGCCCCGCAGACGAATTCCACAACAAGATTGTGGTGATAGGCGCGTCGGCCAACGGGCTGGGCGACATGCGGCCGACCCCGTTGAGCGGTACCTATCCTGGCCTGGATATTCTCGCGACCGCCATTTCCAATCTCAAACATCGTGACTACCTGCGCCGCGCGCCGATGGTGAGCGGTACGTTCGCGAGTGTCATTCTGATTCTGCTCCTGGGTGCCGCGATGCGTCAGTCACGCGGCGCGTTGTTCGGCGGAATCGGCATGGCTGTTCTCACACCGCTCGCGGTGGGCGGAGCCTATTTCGCACTGAGCGAAGGCTGGCTGATTCCTGTTATCGAACCGCTGAGTTTTGGCTGGCTTGCGTACATCGGCCTGGCGCTCGCCGACTACGTAAAAGAGCGCCGTACCCGACAGCGTGCGATCAGCATGTTCGGTCGTTTTATCGATCCGCGCGTGGTGCGGCAGCTCGTCGAGCAGGGCGATGTGGCGTTGCGCACCGAACCGCGCAGCAGCCAGATCACGGTCATGTTTTCCGACATCCGCGGTTTTACCACGCTGTCGGAAACCCGGTCGCCGGAACAGATCGTCTCGATCCTGAACCGTTACTTCTCGCGTCAGGTGGAAGTCATCTGGCGCCACGGCGGTACCATGGACAAGTTCATCGGTGACTGCATCATGGCGTTCTGGGGCGCGCCGGTGCCCGATCCGCAACAGGCGGAACATGCCGTGGCCGCAGCGCTCGAGATGTCACGGGTTGTGGACGAATTTCGCCGCGAGCTGGGCGATGTCGGTGCGCAATTTGATATCGGCATCGGCATTCATACCGGGTCGGCGGTGGTGGGCTTCATGGGCGCCGAAGGCAAGCTGGACTATACCGCCATCGGCGATACCGTGAATCTGGCCAGTCGCATCGAGGGCCAGACCAAAGGCGTTGCCCGTATCCTGGTCTCCGCCGCGACCCGCGAGCGGTGCGGAGCCCGTTTTGACTTTAGCGAGCGCGGAACCTATAAAGTAAAAGGCCGGGAGCAACCCGTGCAATTGCATGAACCGGTAAAGGTGAACCCGTGACTACTCAACGCTGGCTGCTTGCACTTGCTGCATCGGTGCTGCCACTCGCGGTTGCGGCCGCGGTCAGCAGTAAGGCACAAACCGTTCAGATCACCGCCATGAATTCCGCGCCCTACAGCGACGCGGCGCAAGTGGCCCGGCTGCCGGTCAACACTGCGCTGACGCTGGTGGAACGCAAGGGCGGCTGGTATCACGTGCGTCTTGTCAACGGCCGGCAGGGCTGGATTCCGATGACCAGCATCAAGCTGGCCGAAGGCAGTCAGGCACCTGTACAAGGTGGCTGGAACGCCGGTTCACTGAGCGGGCTGTTCCAGAGCGGCCGGGCAAGCACTACCGATGCCACGGCAACCACCGGCGTCCGCGGGCTCAATGAAGGCACGATCAAGAACGCCAAACCCGATCCCCAGGCCGTGCAGGATCTTGCGAAATATGCGGCCACACCCGCCGCTGCGCGCAGCTTCGCCGCGCAGCTCAAACTGAAAAGTGAACAAGTCGCCTACCTGCCCAAGGATGCCAAGGGAGGCAAGCCATGAACACGCGCTCGCCAATGCTGAACTGGCTGCTTCGCGGTTCGTCATGCGGACTGAGTGCCGCTCTTGTTCTGGCGCTCGCCGGCTGCGCGCAGCTGATGCAATTGCAGCCCGATCAACTCGCGTCATTGGCCGGTGACGTCAAGCACGCGGTTGCGCCAGTCAGTGTTGAGGAAGAAGAGCAGATCGGGCAGGAATCCGCCGCCGTGCTGCTCGGCGCCTCGCCGCCGGTCAACAATCCCGCGATGCAGGCATACGTGAACAGGGTGGGGCGCTGGGTGGCGTTGCACAGCGATCGCCCGGATCTTCCCTGGCAGTTCGCGGTGCTCGACGACAACGACATTGATGCCTACGCTGCGCCTGGCGGCTATGTTTTCATTACCAAGGGCCTGTTGCTGCGCCTGCACAGCGAGGCCGAACTAGCCGGCGTGCTCGGACATGAAATCACGCATGTGGTGCGCAAACATCATCTGAATGAAATCCGCCGTGATTCGCGGCTTGCGCTGGTGGGAACAGCCGCGCAGCTTGAAATGCAGCAGCACGGCTACAACAGTCAGGCGCTGGCGCAAATTGCGGCGGCTGCGAAACTGGTGTATTCACGCGGCCTCGACAAGGACGACGAATTTCAGGCGGACCGGGAAGGCGTCGTACTCGCGGCGCGGTCGGGCTACGATCCGTACGCCTTGCTGGAAGTGTTGCAGATGCTGCAGAGCATTGATCCAAAGAGCAGCAAGATGGCGTTATTGCTGAAGACCCATCCGTCACCCGCTGCACGCATTGCGGCATTGTCCGAGGCCATGCAGGCCGGCGACATGGAGCGCTACGGCAATCAGGTGGAAGGCACCGAAAGGTTCGCGAGCGAGATGCGTGAGTTTGTCGCTGTCAGATAACCGGCGAGCATGCCGCTTCAGTCTGACGGCGTGCCGGTGATCTGATCCAGAAAATCCACGCCGCGGCGCAGGTGCGGGATGACGATGGTGCCACCCACCACCAGCGCGACGCTCATCGCTTCGATGATTTCCTGCTTGGTCGAACCGGTTTCCAGGCACTGGCCGATGTGATAACTCACGCAGTCATCGCAGCGCAACACCAGTGACGCGGTCAGACCCAGCAGTTCCTTGGTTTTGGCCGGAAGCACGCCGTCCTGATAGGCGAGACTGTCGACCGAGAACACGCGTTTGATCACGCGGTTGTCTTCCGACAGGATCCGCTCGTTCATGCGCTGGCGGAATTCGGTGAATTCCTTGACCCGGTTGCTCATGCTGTAACCTCGAGAAACTGATGCTGCAGTTGTCAGAGAATCGTACGACCCAGCGCTGACTGAATCAGCCACACGGCGAATTTACCGGTCTTGTTTTCGATATCGAGAGTCGGATTCAGTTCCACCATTTCCATGCTGATCAGGCGATTGGTCTTGGCGACCATTTCGCATGCCAGATGGGACTCGCGGAAATTCAATCCGCCCGGCACGGGCGTGCCGGTGCCCGGCGCCACCGACGGGTCGGAACCGTCCAGATCGTAAGAAAGATGAATGCCACCGCTGGCTTTGCCGAGAATCTGCAGGGCTTCTTCCAGACAGGCACTGGCACCGCGCGCGTCAATTTCACTCATGGTGAATACCCGCACGCCCAGTCTCCTCACAATCTCTGCCTCCTTTGGATCCACATCGCGCGCGCCGAAAACCACCACATGTCCCGGCCGCAGTGCCGGACCGTCACCGCTTATGGAAACGAGTTCCTTTGCGCCGACTCCGAGGAGTGTCGCGAGCGGCATGCCGTGTATGTTTCCCGACGGACTGCTGTCCGGCGTATTCATGTCCGTGTGCGCATCGACCCATAACACACCCAGGTCCTTGCCCTGAGTGCGCAGATGCCGTGCGATTCCTGCGATCGAGCCGATTGCCTGGGAATGATCGCCTCCAAGCACCAGCGGAAATTCGCCTGCAGCCATGGCCTGTTGCGTCGAATCAGCCAGCTCCCGGCATACGCCATTGATGATGTCCAGATAGCGGGCATGCGGATTGCCGATTTCAGCCGACTCCATCGCGACCTGACCGATGTTGTGGACGCCCACGACGGCGTGTCCCAGTTTTTCCAGCGCCGGAATCAACCCGGCCACGTGCATGGCCGAAGAGCCCATGTCGGTACCGCGCCGGCCCGCGCCGAGGTCAAGGTGTACGTTGGTAATACGGATTTGCTTGCTCATGGTCATGACATCAGAAAAGTTTCAGAATGTTTCATGGTGGACAGAAAATCAGGCGGCTCATTCTAGCATGACTGCCGCTATGCGCCTGCCAGGGGGAAACCGCTACCGGTAAGGCCATAAATACGCAAAATACTGAACTACCGGCGCATGCAGTTTCGCCACGCGACCGGCATCATCAAGACCGGGTTTAATGCGAATGATGTCTCAACTATACTTTGTAATGCTTCACGCAATTCAGGTCCCACTGCAATGCGCTGAATAAGGAGAACGTCATGACGAGACAATTCCGGCCTTTGGCCGTCGCGCTTGCGACCGCACATACCCGTCTTACCTGCCCTTCAAACGGTTTTCCACAGCACGCGGTGCTTACAAGTCCGGCGATTGATGTCATGACGGATCTCGCCAGAACCGTGGCAGTCACCGTTGAACCCTCAGTGAAACTTGAAGAAGCCGAAACGCGCATGAAACATGCGCGCGTGCGGCTTCTGTTTGTACTCCAGGCGGATGGTGCACTGCTCGGACTCGTGACGCTGAATGACATCAAGGGTGAACGACCGTTGAATTTTCAGCGGGAGGCCGGCGTCAATTACAGTGAAATTACCGCCAAGGACATCATGACACCGCTGGAACGTCTTGAAACGCTGTCAATGCACGACGTAGCGGAAGCCTGTGTCGGCGACGTTATTGAAACGCTCAAGAGAACCGGCCGTCAGCACGCTCTGGTCGTGGAGCGTACCACGGAAGGGAACCGCATCCGCGGCATCTTTTCCGCACGGCAGATTGGTCGCCAGCTTGGCATGCCCATTCACACAGCCGGTATCGCCTATACGTTTGCGGAACTGGAGACGGCATTGACCCATTAACCGTCCTGTTTGTTGCGATCGAAACCTTCCACGCGACGGTAGATGAAATAGGAACCGGCGTAAGGAATCGCGACGCAGAGCAGGACCGTGCCGACCTGGAGCACCGGCTCAGCCTCAGCCGGCGCGATCAGCGCGGTGACCGCGATCACCAGGCCGCCTGCCACGAAGAACCAGCTGCCGAGACGATGCGTGCGGGTCCAGACTTCGTCGCTGGCGAGTGTCCAGGGCGTGCGGATTCCGGCAAAGAAATTCTTGCGGAATTTTCCCAGGTAGTTTCCGATCACCATCATCAAGAGTCCCGCCAGTAAAGGCGCAATGCGTTGAATCGGAAGATGCGCGCCCCTGGCCGTAAATAGTGTCGCGATCGTAATCAACAAAAACATTCCGAGAGCGGCAAGATTGACAATTCCGTAGACCGCCAGAAAGCTGTCAAGGCGGTATCCTTTCGGCGCAATGCGCGGCAGGACAGTGAGCAGTATCCAGATGACCAGCATGATCAGCGGCAGCAGGAATGCGCCCCATGATTTTGGCAGGTAGCCGTTGATGTGTCCCGCGGCGTCCCAGTGGCTGGGCATGGGGTTGGGCAGTTGCGGATAGAACCACAGCGCGGCCGCGAAGGCCATGATGACGAACATCAATCCGGTGAAAACAATCTGTTTGAAACTCATGATCTGATTCCCCCATGCATGTTTGCAACGAACTATTTCCTGCGGCTGTCGGACACATTGAGCAGGTCCAGCAGCATGCGTGTGACATCTTCGAACACCGTGGTGTTGAGCGAATACACGATATGTTGACCGCGGCGTTCCGTACGAACCAATTCGGCGGCCTTGAGGCGTGACAGGTGGTGGGACAAGGCGGCAGGGCTCATCGCCACCGCATCGGCGAGCTCGCCGGCACTGCGGGCGTTTTTCGTCAGCAGACGCAACAGTTGCCGTCGCGTCGGATCTGCGAGCGCCTTGAACACCGCCTCCTGTTTCATCGAACGGATGATTCCGGCTATCTGAGATAGTTTAATATTTAAACGATTATTGAAATACTGTCAAGCCGGGTGACGCGGCGGCCTGCAGGTACAATACGGCCCTCGTTCCGGTACGCAGATCCCGATGCTCAACCTCATTCTTGGCGCCCTGATGATCAGTTTCTCGGCGGTGTTCGTTAAGCTGGTCACCATTTCTCCGACCGCCAGTGCGTTCTATCGCATGCTGTTCGGCGGCCTGATTCTGCTGGGTGTGCTGCTGTGGCGTCGCGAACGCCCCCGACTGAATACCACCGCGGTGAGCATGGTCTTTCTGGCCGGCGCATTTTTCGCGGGGGACCTGGCGTTCTGGCATCGCAGCATCCTGCACGTGGGGCCCGGTATTGCGACGTTGCTGGCCAATTTTCAGGTCTTCATTCTGGCGCTGACCGGCGTACTGATCTTTCGCGAAAAACTTACGCGCGCACAGATCGCGGCCATTCCTCTCGCCGTGCTGGGGCTGGCGCTGCTGGTCGGATCGGACTGGGCGCATCTCCCCGAATCCTACCGCATCGGCGTCGGACTCGGCCTGCTGACCGCCTGCTGTTATGCGGCCTACATACTCTCGCTGCGCCGGTTGCGCGAGGAAGCCGCCTCAAATTCCGCGTTTGCGGCCATTACGCTGGTCTCACTCACGACCGCGCTGCTGCTCGGCCTGCTGATGCTGGTGGAGCACAATTCGTTCGTGATTCCGGACTGGCGCAACGCCGGCTGGCTGATCGCCTATGGCGTGTTTGGGCAGGTGCTCGGCTGGGTGCTGATTTCAAACGGCATCCACAGGGTGCGCGCATCGCAGGTCGGACTGATTCTGCTGTTGCAGCCGCTGTTTGCATTCATCTGGGATTGCGCGTTCTTCGGCCGCCGTTTCAATGTGATCGAAATCAGCGGTGCGGCGCTCGCATTGGGCGCGATTTATCTGGGATCGCTGAAGCGCGCCGCCAGGTAGATTGGCCAGCAACGTAGCGGCTTCCGCGCTGCCGGTATCGCTGCCGTCAGGCAACGACCGTCAACCGGCCGGGGAGAATTTCGAATTCCAATCGCGTTGCGTCGGTATAGCGGATTTCGCCGTCCGCATGCACCGGCAATCCGGTTTCCGATTCGATCAGCAGGCGCGTGGTACGAAATGCACTGACACCGCGATGGGTCAGATGCGTTCCCGCCAGGACACGCGGCACCAGTCCCAGGATGCCGAGCCGGCTCATGCCTTCAGCCATCACAACATCGAGCAACTGGTCGTCAATTTCCGCGTGCGGCGCCAGCACAAACGAGCCGCCCTCGACGCGTCCGTTATTGATTGCGACCAGCGTCACCTGCGTTTCGATCTCAAATCCATCCGAACAGACGCGCACCTTGGGCAACTGATGTTTCAGCAGTAGCACCTTGACCAGCGCAACGCCGTACACGATCTTGCTGTGCAGCCATTGCATGCGGTTTGCCTCCAACGCGACCTGTGCGTCAAACCCGATTCCGACGCTGTTGGCAAAATAAAAATCGTTGCAGCGCCCAACATCAATGTTACGGGTGTGACCATGCGCAATGCGCGCACAGGCCTGTCGCCAGTCCGCGTGGGGTGCGATCATCTTCGCGAAATCGTTACCGGTTCCGACCGGAATCACGCCCAGCGGCGCGCCACCCCCGGCGCGCAGCCAGCCGTTGACTGCCTCGTGCACCGTCCCGTCTCCGCCGGCAACCAGAATCCGTTCCGGTTTGGAGACAAGTGCGGCGCTGACGCAGTTCGCGACATCGCCCGGGCCCTTGCTCCGGATGACGTCGGTTTCGACACCGTGCATGGCCAGTTCTTCGCAGATACGGTGTTGCAGCCGGGCACCGGCGCCGCGCCCGGCGGCGGGATTGACGATCAGCGGAGTGGGCATGGGAGAACCTGTGTGGTTTCTAATGAATGTCCGGTGGCTCAGGCCTGGATGTTTTCTCATTGCCGTCGCTGACCATGCGCTCGAGTTGCGCGATTGCATCACGAATCGCGCTGCATTGCGCCGGCGACAGGGCCGACAGTGCGCGGCCCAACTGTTTTTCCAGCGACGACGGTGCGGCGTTCGCGAGATTGCGGCCAGCCGGCGTAAGCGCCACAAGCACATGACGCTTGTCTTCCGGCCGGCGTTCCCGGTTGATCAGTCCGCGCATTTCCAGCCGGTCAAGGATGCCGGTGATGGTGGGCGGGCTCAACGCCATCGCTCTCGCCAAGGTGCCGCTGGTGAGCGGGCCGTACTCCCTGAGATGTTGCAGACATAACAATTGTGGAATGCTCAGGCCGCGGGCGCTGATGAGCTGGCGGCTCGATACGTCCATGCTGCGTGTGATGCGGCGCAGCGCACGCAGAATTTCCTGCGCCATACGGTCTGAGTCGGGTGTCATGGGCAAACCGCCGGGAACATGACGTGGATTGTTGAATACTTGGCGCGCCGCTGCAAGCCCTATTGATGCATTCTGCTGCGCCCGCGCCCCTGGCGGGCGATTGGACACTGCATTCCCCAGTTGTTACCCTGATTGCGTTGATTGGCAACTGCGACGCTCATTGTTGTGTCTCGTGGAAAGGGTAAACGAGGGTTTTGAATAACGCTGAGATCAACCAGACCCCCGCGGTCATAGATAAAGCCAGATTGCGCCGCGCGATCGCCGCGGCGGCGCTCGGCAACTGCATGGAATGGTTCGATTTCGGCGTGTATGGCTATCTCGCCGTCATCATCGGCCATGTTTTTTTCCCTTCGCATAATCCTGCGACCGAATTGCTCTCGGCATTTGGTGGTTTCGCCGTTGCCTTCCTGATCCGTCCTTTCGGCGGCATTTTTTTCGGCCCGCTCGGTGACCGCATTGGCCGGCAACGCGTGCTGGCCGTCACCATCATCATGATGGCCGCATCGACGTTCATCATCGGCGTGCTGCCGGGATATGCACAGATCGGCTTGTGGGCGCCGTTGCTTCTGCTTCTCGCGCGCTTGCTGCAGGGATTTTCCACGGGGGGCGAATACGGGGGTGCCGCCACCTTCATGGCCGAATATGCACCCGATGAACAACGTGGTTATCTGTGCAGCTGGCTCGAGTTCGGCACGCTGGGCGGCTTCTCGCTTGGTGCCGCGCTGGTGACGCTCACCACATTCGCGCTTTCGAGCGACTCGATGAACAGCTGGGGCTGGCGGATTCCGTTTCTGTGCGCGGGTCCGCTCGGGCTGATCGGACTGTATCTGCGTCTCAAACTGGAGGAAACGCCGCATTTCCAGGGATTGCAGGCCGCGGGCGCGGTGGCCAATGCGCCGTTGCGCGAAGCGCTGGGCCACGAGTGGCTGCAGTTACTCAAATGCATCGGCATCGTGATTCTGCTCAATGTAGCCGATTACACCTTTCTCACATATATGCCGAGTTATCTCAACACCGCGCTTGGCATCGGCGAGCAGGAGGGGCGCACGATGTTGATCGGAATCATGTGCGCCATGATGCTGGTGATCACGCCGATCGGCGCATTGTCCGATCGTGTCGGCCGCAGGCCGATTCTGATCGCCGCGACGTTGGGGTTCATTGTGTTGGCGTGGCCGGCATTCTGGCTGATGGCGCAGAGCAACATGGCACTGGTTACGATCGGACTGGCTATTCCCGGTCTGCTGCTGGTGATGCTGCTCGGGACCTTGCCCGCGACGTTGCCGGCGATGTTTTCGACCCGTACGCGGTATGGCGGTTTTGCAGTGTCCTACAATGTCTCCACGTCTCTGTTTGGCGGTACCGCACCGCTTGCCATTACCTGGCTGGTGGATAGGACCGGCAACGATTACATGCCGGCGTTCTATCTGATTGCCGCCGGCGCGATTGCGTTCATTCCGATTCTCGCGCTGCGCGAGACCGCACGCCGCCGCCTGCGCGGCTCGGTGACCGCGGGCGTGGTGGTGTCAGCGGACTGACCTTCGTCAGACGCCCGGTGATTGAATCTGTCCGGCAGATTTCGCGGGCCGTCAGATCGGCTCGATCGGGGCAAAACTCCTGCGGTTGGCGATGAACTGCGGCCGTGGCGGCAAGCCGCAGAACGGTTCCACCAACACGTTTTCCACGCTGTTGAATACGATAAACACATTGCTGCGCGGCATTGGCGTGATGTTGGAATTGGAACCGTGCATGATGTTGCAGTCGAAAAACGTCACCATCCCCGCGCCGCCGGTGCAGGCTTCGATGCCGCCGTCGTCCACGATGCGGGTCAGGCCGGCATCGTCGGGCACGCCGTATTCCTGTTTGCGCAGCGACTGCTGGTAGTGGTTCTCCGGCGTCTCGCCCACGCAGGCCAGAAACTGCTTGTGTGAACCGGGGATCACCAGCAAGGGACCGTTGTTCGCCGTATTGGGCGTGAGGCTGATGGAGCAGGAAAGCGCCCGCATCGCGGGCATGCCGTCTTCGACGTGCCAGGTCTCAAAATCCGAATGCCAGTAAAATTCCTTGCCGCGAAAACCGGGTTTGTAATTCACCCGGCTCTGATGGATATAGACGTCACACCCCAGTATCTGGCGCGCCACGTTCACAATCCGGTGGTCGCGGCACAGGCGTGCGATGATTGAGTCGTATTCGTGAATGGCGAATATCGAACGCACCTGCCTGCCGCCCGGCTCGCGGATGGTGGCGTCGCTGACTTTCACGGATTCGTCTGCGCGCAGACGCTGCAGTTCTTCGAGATGCTGTTCAGTTTCCTGGTGCGAAAACACGCCGTTCAGCGCAATGAAACCGTTCTCCGCATAGTATTGCAGCTGGTGCGCATCCAGCGGCCCGTCCGCCGGCGAACCGTATACCACCGGCTCGCCACGCGCGATCCACTCGGGAACTGCTTTGACGCGGGACGGATACCGATCGGTGCGGGCGGCAATTTTTTCGGCGGGGCGTGACATGGCGACCTCTCGACACTTGGTGTTTTGTTAGCAGTTGAATTTCCCGGTTGTGTCAGGCTGCGGCATCGGCGGGGTAGGCGCCGGTTTCGTCGTGTACTTCCTGGCCGGTAACCGGCGGGTTGAACACGCACACGACCCGCAGGCCTTTGGCGCCCGCACGCAGGATGTGTTCGTCGTGCAGATTGAGCGCGTACAGCGTACCCGGACGAATCGCGTATTTCCTGCCGTCGGCCAGCGTTTCGATTTCACCGTCGCCTTCAATGCAATACACCGTTTCCAGGTGATTGCGGTAGCACATCTGCGTCGCGGTGTTGGGTTTCATGAAGGTGTCATGTAGCGAATAACCCATGCCGTCGCGTTTCACGATCAGGCGGCGGCTGTACCAGGTTTTGGTGTCAACATCGTCGGCGGTGCCGATCACATCGTTCAGGTGTTTGACGATCATGTGTCTCTCCTCGTTTCTTTCTGTCTGTTCCAATGAATGTGGTTTATGCGGCTGCCCGGGATTTCCTGTCCAACACTGCACGCAGGCTGCTACCAATAATGTCGAGCCCCTGACCGAGTTCGGCATCGCTGATTGTCAGGCTGGGCAGCAGTTTTAGTACGTTGCCCTGTACACCCGCGGTTTCGATAATCAGCTTGCGTTCGAAACAGGCTTTGGCGATGGCATCGGCGAGTTCCGTGTCTTCGAACGCGACGCCCTGGATCAGTCCACGGCCACGAACCTTCGCCGGTACGCCGGTCTGCTTTATCAGCGTCTGCAGGTATTCCGCAACGCGTTGTGCCTTGCGCGTCACGTCATTTGACAGGCTGTTGTCTTCCCAGAATTGCAGTGCGGCCGTGGCGGTCACGAAGGCGGGGTTATGGCCGCGAAACGTGCCGTTGTGTTCGCCGGGCGCCCACACGTCGTGCTCGGGCTTCATTAACACCACTGCCATCGGCAGGCCATAGCCGGACAGCGATTTGGACAGGCACACGATATCGGGCTGAATGCCGGCCGGCTCGAAACTGAAGAACGGGCCGGTGCGCCCGCAGCCGACCTGGATGTCGTCCACGATAAGCAGCACGCCGTGGCTGCGGAGCAATGCGGTGAGACGTTTCAGCCAGTCGAAATGTGCGACGTTCACGCCGCCTTCGGCCTGCACCGTTTCCAGAATCACGGCAGCAGGTTTGTCCATGCCACTGCCGTCGTCTTCCAGCATCGCTTCCAGGTACGACAACGTGTCGGCCTGTTCGCCCAGATAACCGTCGAACGGCATCGGCATGGCATCGTGCAGGGCGACGCCGGCGCCGCGGCGCTTGAAACCGTTGCCCGTAACGGACAGCGAGCCGAGGGTCATGCCGTGGAAGCTGTTGGTGAAGCTCAGCACACGCTCACGGCCGGTAACCTTGCGCGCGAGCTTCAGCGCCGCTTCGACCGCGTTGGTGCCGGTCGGACCGGTGAACTGCACTTTATATTCAAGCGCGCGCGGCGCCAGGATGACGCGTTGGAAGCGTTGCAGAAATTCGCGTTTTGCAGCGCTGAACATGTCGAGGCTGTGGGTGACCCCGTCGCGCGCCAGATAGGCCAATAATGCATTCTTGATCGGTGCCGGGTTGTGCCCGTAGTTGAGCGCGCCTGCACCGGCGAAGAAATCGAGGTACGCACGCCCGTCTTCGTCGTACAGCCATGCGCCCTGCGCGCGGTCGAACATCACGGGAAAATCGCGACAGTAACTGCGTACTTCTGATTCATGGCGTTCAATCGGATTCATGATGTCCCTCGTATCGTTATCGTTAATGCAGCGGGCCGATTTTCAACAGCGGCTCCGCGGCATGGGTGTGCGGAAAGCAGTCAGCCGGCAGGAATTCCTGTTCCGCGATCGAAGCGTTGTGGCGACGCGCAAACGCGGCAAACAGTCCGCGCGAGGCGCGATTGTCGGCAGCGACGCTGGCGGTTATGAACTGAACATTGCGGCAAGCCGGCAGCTTCACGGCGGCATCGAGCATCTCACCGCCGAGACCCTGACCGCGCGCGGCCGGCGCGACGCCGACCTGCCAGACAAACAGTGAACCCGGCTCACGCGGCGGCCGGTAGGCGAGCACGCAGCCCAACAGTTCACCGTCGCGATCCGCCACCACGCAGGTGTCATGGAAATGCGTGCACAGCAGCAGATACGCATAGGCGGAGTTCTGTTCGAGCCCGCCCGTTTCCCCGACCAGTTGCCAGACCGCGGCGCCGTCTTCGCGTGCAGGCGTACGGATCAGCGGGGTCGCGAGCTGTTTTGTCGCCAGCCGGTTCATGCCACCGCTGCCATGTTGGGCCGGCGTTCGACGAAGCGGTGGTGTAACGCGCGCACGGCATCGGGAACAATCTTCTCGTCGAGAATGCAGGTGCGCGTGTCGGCGGTGCTGAACATGCTCTGCAGTGCCTCGGCCCTGCCGTTCAGCGCCGAACGCAGATACGCAGCCGATTGGTCGGAACGGCCGACGCCACGACCGACAATGGAAACCGAGCCAACGTCGTGCGCGAGCGTCAGCCGCCCAGGGTAGCGGTCCGCCAACTCCCTGCACACGTGCTCGTGCTCCGGCATGTTCAGTATGGATATCAGAATGTCGCGACCGCCGCTTGCAGTCGCGTCGAAATACACGTTGTCTGCACCGCACAATTCCGTCGCCTCGCGCACCAGCGCCGCATCGGCCCGCACCAGTTCCAGCTTGAGGAGTTTGGTGAGGCTCGCGACACCGACCACCTGCGAGTTCTCGCGGCGCTCGCCGTTGATGAGCGTGCCCTTGTTGTCATGAAACGAGGAACGCGCGTGAATCGTGACGCCATGTTTCTTCGCATAGGCCACCGCGCGCAGATCCAGCACTTTGGCGCCGTGGTGCGCGAGCGCGGCCATTTCATCGTAATGCAGCGAGGGCAGACGCAGTGCGCCGTTTACCATGCGCGGGTCGGCACTGTAGATGCCGTCCACATCGGAACAGATGTCACAGGCATCGGCGCCCAGCGCAGCAGCGAGCGCCACAGCCGTGGTGTCCGAACCACCGCGTCCCAGCGTTGTGATTTCGCCGGCCGGGTCAATACCCTGAAAACCGGCCACCACCACGATGCGCCCGGCGAGCAGTTCCTGGCGCACGCGCGTGACGTCCACATCCAGGATGCGCGCGTTCAGATGCGTGTGGCTGGTGTGAATACCGGCTTGCGCTCCCGTCAGTGCAACCGCGGGCACGCCCTGTGCGCGGATTGCCATCGCGAGCAGCGAACTAGAGATCCGTTCGCCCGAAGACAGCAGCAGATCGAGTTCACGGCCGGGCGGATTGTCGTTCAGTTCCTGGGCGAGATCGAGCAGACGGTTGGTGGTATCGCCCATCGCCGACACCACGGCAACCACCCCGTGACCGGCACGGTGCAGTGCCAGCAATCTTTCCGCGACATGGCGCAGTTTGTCGTCCGTGGCAACCGAGGAACCGCCATATTTTTGAACGATGATCTTCATGATGTGTGTGTCCCGTTTGATCTGAATTGAGCGAAATCGCAGACGCTTTAAATAGTCAAAATTCCGGCTTGCACCGGTGCGAATGAAGCGCGGCGAAGCGTCGTTATTTCCGGGGAGGCGCGCGTGAGCAGTTCCGCGCATCGGCGTCGCGTGGCGTTCGGGCGGCGGGGAGGTGTCGGGCTGCGGCAAACACGATGGAAATGGCGGTCAGGGTCGCGGAGGCGGCGTGCCATTGCCGAGAAACGCTTCGACCTGGTCCGGTTCCGCGGTGGCGGGACCCGTTGCCAGCAGCGGCGCGGCGTCCACCGATTCGGCTTCCATCATGGACACCACTGAATCCAGAACCAACAGGATTTCCTGCTGGCGCGTTGCCGGCAATTGGGCAAGGCGTTGCTGAAAGCGTTCCTGAAGTGGCAGGGGTGCCTGCTTGACGGCCTCACGGCCCGGATCGGTCAGGCTGATTTTCACCTGGCGCTTGTCGGGTTCGGCGCGCGCGCGGCGGACGTAGCCGCGCTGTTCGAGGCGGTCGAGGATGCCGGTGACGGTACCGGCGCTGAGGGTGGCTTCCTGCGCCAGGTGACCGGAGGTCATGACGCCATGCCTGTTCAGCAACCGCAGGCACACCAGCTGCGGGCCGGTCAGGTGATGACGGCTCGCAAGTTGGCGGCTGTAGAGGTCCACCGCACGCATGATCCGTCTCAGGGAAGTCAAAATTGCCTCGTCAAACTGTCCAGCGGCCATGACCGTCGCCATAGTCAGCCTCTTGCTTTGGGTTCAAATATTTTGAACACAAAATATCACAAATCGCCGGGCAGGTAAACCCGGGCAGTCAATTGCCGTCGTACGGGTCAGCGCGGTCCGCTGTCTCTGTACAATGAGCGCCCCTGAAAACGTGGACGATACCGATGCTGGCAATGGCGATCCGGATTGTGGTGGCGTATCTGTGCGGCTCGCTGATCGGCAGCCTCATCGTGGGCAAGCTGCGTGGTGGGGTGGATATCCGCACCCAGGGCAGCGGCAACGCCGGCGGCACCAACGCGCTGCGCACCCAGGGCAAGGCGTTCGCGATCTGGGTGATGCTGATTGATGTCAGCAAGGGCGTGCTGGCCACCCTGGTCATTCCGTATGTGCCCATTCCGTTTGCGCATCCGGCCATGCAGGCCGGCATCGGACCCGAGTGGATTGCGGCGGCGTGCGGAATCGCAGCGATCGTCGGTCATGTCTATCCGGTGTTCTTCGGCTTCCGGGGCGGCAAGGGCATGGCCACTTATGTGGGTGCGCTCGCCGTGCTGTCGCCCTTCGCGTTGCTGGCGGGCTTCATCGTCTGGGCACTGACACTGATGCTGACGGGCTACGTCGGCCTGTCAACCATTCTCGCGGTGTGGGCGGTGCCGGTATACGTGCTGTTTACCTCCGGTGTTCACGCCGCGCTGTTCTGGTTTGCATTGCCGATGGCGTTCTTCATTCTTTATACGCACCGCGCCAATATCGCGCGCATGCGCGCCGGCAACGAAAACCGGTTCCAGCGCGCCATGCTGTTGCGTACGAAACGCTGAAACCATGGCGCCGCTCAGCGAAAGCACTGCCGCCATTCTGCAAGTGCTTGCAGACGGGCATTTTCATTCCGGAGAAGAGCTGGCGGCGTTGCTTGGCACGGGCCGCAGCGCGGTGTGGAAACACATACAGCAGCTCTCCGATCTCGAGCTTGAAGTGTTTCGCGTGCCCGGCAAGGGATACCGGCTGGCGGCGCCGATCGAATTGCTGGACGCGAACGTCATACGCGAAGCGATGTCACCATTGAACCGCAGGCGTTTGCAATCGCTCGACGTGCTGCCAGTCGTAGCGTCCACCAACGACTGGCTGATGGCGCGCGCCGAGCAGTCTCCAGCAGCCTGCCTCGCCGAACTGCAAACCGCCGGGCGCGGGCGCCGTGGCCGGCACTGGGTGTCGCCGTTTGCCGCCAACCTTTATCTTTCATTTGCATGGCAGTTCGACGAATTGCCGCCCGGGTTCACTGCGCTCGGCATGGTAGCGGCGATCGCCGCAGTGCGTGCGCTGCAGAAAAGCGGAGTTGCGACCATTGCCCTGAAATGGCCCAATGATCTGGTCGCAAATGGCGCCAAGCTTGGCGGCATTCTGGTGGACCTGCAGGGCGAATCCACCAGCAAGTTGCGGGCGGTGATCGGCATTGGCCTCAATGTGCGCATGCCGGAAGCAGCATCCGCGCAAATCGATCAGGCCTGGACCGACATGGCAACGCTGACACGCGGTGATGTGCCGGGCCGGAACAGGCTTGCCGCAAGTTTGCTGAATGAACTCTTTGCCGCGCTTGATGTATTCAGTACACAGGGCTTTGCGGCCTTCACCGGCGACTGGCAGCGACTCGATCAGATCGCCGGCTGCGAAGTGGTGTTGCAGCAGCAGGAACGGCGCATCACCGGCACGGCCTTGGGTGTGGACCAGGATGGTGCATTGCTGTTGCGCAGCGGCCATGAAACGAAGCGATTTGTTTCGGGCGACATCAGTTTGCGGGTGGCACGATGAAACTGCTAGTGGACGTGGGCAACTCGCGAATCAAATGGGCGTTTCTTGAAAAAGGTACGCTTGGTCAATTTGGCGACGTCACACACGACGGTTACAAACTCGATGACGTCCTGGCAGCAGCCTGGCACACGGTTCCGAAACCGTCCGCCGTCATGGTGTCGAATGTTGCAGGACCCATGGCCAATCACATCATCAATGAACTTGCCCGGAATCTTTTTGACGTGGCGCCCGCCTATGCGGTGTCAAGTGCACAGGCAGCCGGCGTAACCAGCGGTTATCGCGACCCGGCGCGGCTCGGCGTGGATCGGTGGCTCGCGCTGATCGGCGCCTTCAACCGCCACAGTGCACCTGCCTGCGTCATTGATTGCGGTACCGCGATAACCATTGATGCGATCGCACAGGACGGCCGGCATCTCGGTGGCGTGATTGCGCCCGGCGTCCAGCTCATGCGGCATGCACTGGTCGGTGCCACGGCCGGCATCAGCGACGAGCCCGGTGAAGTGACCACCGATGTGTTTGCCCGCGATACCCGTTCGGCAGTGGCGGGCGGTGCGATCAATGCGGCAATCGGTCTGATCGAACGTGTCAGTGCGCGAATGCAAAAGGAACTCGGCGACAAGGCACGGCGCTTCATTACCGGCGGTGATGCGGAACGGCTGCTGCCTTATCTCGGTCAGCGTTATAAACTGGTGCCGAATCTGGTCCTGGAAGGGTTGGCAGTCCTGGCGGAACGGCAATCATGATGCGCATCCTGTTTCTGATTCTGTTGCTCGCCAATGTCGTGGCGTTCTTCCTGTTCGGGAGCGCGGAAGTTCGCACCGGCCCGCAACCGGTCCCGATGTCGGTGCCGGCAACCAGATCGCTGCAACTCCTGTCGGAACTGACCCCGCAGGAGCGCGCGGATCTGGCACGCGCCGGGGCGACAACGCAATCGGCGCCGGCAGCGGTTGTTCCCGCCGCAAGCCCGACGGTCGCGCCGGCTGCGTCAAGTGCGGCTAAACCCGCTGCGGCGACACTGCTGGTCTGTGCAAGCTACGGTCCGTTCCCGGGCGACGATGCCGCACGGAGTGGTGCCGCGCGTCTGCAGAAGGAGGGCGCCACGGTCGCGCAGCGCATGGTGCCCGGCAAAGTAAGACTGGGCTACTGGGTCTATCTGCCGTCGTTCCGCACCCGCAAGCAGGCGGAGGCCGCGGAGAATCTGCTCAAGAAGCGCGGTATCAAGGATCTCTATATCGTTGCGGACGAGGCCAATCGCAACGCGATTTCACTCGGCGTTTACAGCCAGCGCAATTTCGCTGTCGCCCGGCAGAAGCAGCTGCGGCACATGGGTTTTCATCCGCTGCTGTCGGAGCGTTTCCGCGATACACCGAATTACTGGCTCGACGCGCGGGGGACTGCGGCGCAATTGCCGGCGGCTGGTGTGTTTTCGGATCTTGCGGAAGGTAACGTCGACATCAAACGTTCTGACGCGGTTTGTTCGTCAGACGACAAACCCTGAGCCAGCAGCGACCGGTTGCAGCGCGCCGTTGAGCGTTATTGATGCCCTGTGCAGGAATTTGGGAAACGCAGCAAGTTGACATAGATTTTTGCTACGGAATTCCAGTTCACAATAGCTCCCCTGCCACCTTGCCGTTTTTCCATTTGTTTACTATACCTATCCGTTATCACTCCAGCTGCATGGAGTGCGTTCGCCTTCTCCGTCGTGACCCCGGCGAGCTGTTGCGTGTTACGTGACAGAGGCACAGCGCACAATCGCAGGAACCGCCTCGGCCACGCTCCTGAACGACACAAAGAAAGGAGATTCGTGATGCCATCCGATACCCAGACTCCCGCCGGCAATCCGGCACCGCTCGGCCTGATCGGCTTCGGTTTGACCACCGTTGTGCTCAGTCTGATCAATGCAGGCATACTGCCGCACGAAGGCGAGAGCGTGGTGATCCCGCTCGCGCTCGCGTTCGGCGGCCTGATCCAGATGATCGCCGGCATTCTTGAATTCAAGACCGGCAACACGTTCGGCATGACCGCATTTCTGAGTTACGGTGCATTCTGGTGGTGGTTCGCCCTGATGCTGTTGTTCAACAACACCGGCGCGATCAACCTCAAGGGCGCGGAAACCACCATCGCCACCACGCTGATCGCCTGGGGCGTGTTCACCATGTACATGTGGGTAAGCACGTTCAGATTGAACCGCGCGCTGTGGCTCGTGTTCCTGACCTTGTGGATCACGTTCTATCTGCTCGGTCTCGGCATGCTTACCGGCGCCGCGTGGCTGAGTCACCTGGGCGGCTGGGTCGGCCTCCTGTGCGGATTGCTGGCGGTCTACACCAGTTTCGCGCTGGTCACGAATGCAACCGCGGGGAAAACCGTCATGCCGGTCGGACCGTTCAGCGCCTGATAAACTGGCACACTATAAAAAGGAATGGTGTTAGTCATGGCTACTGCCAAAGAGCCCAAGATCAGCGAAGCCGTCATTGCCGCCCACTGGCGGGAGGAAAACTATTATTACCCGCCGCCACGTTTCATCGGTCAGGCCAACATTACCGATCCGGCGATCTTCGACCGGTTCTCGGAAGAGAATTTTCCTGACTGTTACCGGGACTACGCTGAACTGCTCGACTGGGACAGCTACTGGCACACCACGCTCGACAGTTCGAATCCGCCGTTCTTCAAGTGGTTTGTGGGCGGCAAACTCAACGCCTGCTACAACTGCGTGGACCGGCATCTGGAGCAATACCGCAACAAGACCGCGATGTATTTCGTGCCGGAGCCGGAAGGCGAGCCGATCTACGCGTTGACCTATCAGGAGCTGTACAACCGGGTAAATGAAACCGCGGCGATGCTGCGCGATTTCTGCGGACTCAAACGCGGCGATCGCGTCACACTGCATCTGCCGATGACGCTTGAACTGCCGATCACCATGCTCGCATGTGCGCGGCTCGGCGTGATTCATTCGCAGGTGTTCAGCGGGTTCAGTGGCAAGGCGTGCGCGGATCGCATCGTTGATTCCGGCAGCCGCGTGCTGATTACCATGGATGCGTATCAGCGCGCGGGCAAACTCAACGATCACAAGGAAAAAGCCGATATCGCGGTGGATGGCGCGCTTGCGGAAGGCTTCAAGGTGGACAAGGTGCTGGTGTGGCGCCGCTATCCGGGCACCTACAACAGCAAGACGCCGATGAAGAAAGGACGCGATTACTTCGTGGATGAAATCCTGGCGGATTACCACGGCAGGGAAGTCGCACCTGAGTCCATGGAAGCCACCGACACGCTGTTCCTGATGTATACCTCGGGCACCACCGGCAAGCCGAAAGGCGCACAACACAGCATCGGCGGGTATCTCGCCTACGTCACCGGCACCTCGAAATACGTGCAGGACATTCATCCCGAAGACGTGTACTGGTGCATGGCCGACATCGGCTGGATCACCGGGCACTCTTATATCGTGTACGGCCCGCTGGCGCTCGCCGCGTCGTCGGTAATTTTCGAGGGCGCGCCGAATTCGCCGGATGCCGGGCGGCCTTGGCGCATCGCGGAACGGTTGGGCGTCAACATCTTTCATACCTCGCCAACCGCAATTCGAGCGCTGCGCCGCGAAGACAAGGATCTGCCCGGCAAATACCGTTACCGGTTCAAGCACATGACCACGGTCGGCGAACCGATCGAACCGGAAGTCTGGCGCTGGTATTGGGAAGTCGTCGGCAAGCGCGAAGCGGTGATCGTGGACACCTGGTGGCAAACCGAAACCGGCGGCTTCCTGTGTTCCACCATGCCCGGCATGCATCCCATGAAACCGGGCTCCGCGGGGCCCGCCATGCCCGGCATCTATCCGGTGATTTTCGACGAGCAGGGCAAGGAGATTCCGAGCGGCAGCGGCATTGCGGGCAACATCTGCATCCGCAATCCGTGGCCCGGCCGCATGCTCACGATCTGGGGCGACGACGAACGCTTTGTGAACACGTATTACGCGCGTTACAACAAGGACAAGAAGAGCAAAGACTGGCGCGACTGGCCCTACTTCGCTGGCGACGGCGCGATCCAGGCCGCGGACGGTTATTACCGCATCCTCGGCCGCATTGACGACGTCATCAACGTTGCCGGTCACCGCCTTGGCACCAAGGAACTTGAAGCCGCCACGCTTACGGTTTCGGAAGTCAGTGAAGCGGCCGTGGTCGCCGTGAACGACGAGATCAAGGGTACGGTGCCTGAAATCTACGTCTCGCTCTATCCCGGAACCGACGCCACCGACAAGGTCGCGCAGAAAATCCAGGACGCGATCGTGTCCGAGATCGGCCCCATCGCCAAGCCGCGCAAGGTGTGGATCGTGCCGGACATGCCGAAGACCCGTTCCGGCAAGATCATGCGCCGTGTGCTCGCCGCCATTTCGGCCGGCCGCGACGCGGGCGACATCACTACCCTCGCCAATCCCGCGATTGTCGAAGAACTCCGGCAGCTGGTCGCCAAGAAGAAGTAATCCCCGACTCGCCCGGCGGCATCCGCCGGGCGGCCGCCTGCAAGCATTCCTGCAAAATGCCCTCGGGCAGGCCGGAGAGCCTGACGGGCTAGGGCGGCCCTGCTACAATTCGCCCCAGCCTTCACGCGGCTTCCGGGATCAACGGACCCCGCGGACATTCAAAATAGTTGTTTCACCTGGGGATGAAAGGGGAAGCAATGTCTCGCCAAGCCGGCATAGCTCAGTTGGGTGAGTCCGGTGATTGGATCGAAATGCCAGCGGCATTTCGATCCGGACGAACGCCCGAACCGGACGTTCGGGCTGGGGTCAGAACAAGCGATGTCGTGTCGCCAGGGAAGGCATAGCGAACGTGACATACATGCCGGCATAGCTCAGTTGGTAGAGCAACTGATTTGTAATCAGTGGGTCGGGAGTTCGATTCTCTCTGCCGGCACCAAGCAAATGATCCTGCCGGGCTGAATTCTGCAGCCTGCTTCCACAGTTCGCCGCGCCCGGACGCACGTGCGCTCGGCGACATTGGGCTACGAATTTTGCCCGTCCCTTGATACCCATCAGTCTCCGGCGCATTATGTGATATGGGTCATCTGTCCCACCTCATTTGGGGTTGCAGTCAAGAACAACATCCGCCCGTGGTGGCTTTGCAGATGGTTGAAGCTGCGGAAACGCTGAATGACCGACAAACGTCCGAAACATGATGCGGATCCGGTACAGGCACTCCTGCCTGCTTCCGCCGGATTGTCCTATGCGACGTTGTTTGAGCACCTGCCTGTCCCTGCCATTGTTCTGGACCGGGCCAGCATGTGCTGCGACGCCAACCAGGCGTTTTGCCGCTTGCTCGGCTACTCCCGCCAGGATCTGACAGGGCGGCGCTGGTCGGAAATTCTTGCCGATAGCAGCCCCCCGACGACAGGGGAATTATTGTCTTCCGCGAACGATGCACAGCCCGCCCGTCATTCGATTCTGTTTCGGAACAGCCATGGCATTGCCCTGCAAACGGAGTGCATGGCGATACCCGTTGCAGGCGGACAAATCCTGGTGGCGGTAATCGCCGGTGAGGGCAGTCCTGAACTGGAGCAGGCGGCCGGCCGGTTGGCGGCCATCGTTGAATCATCGGACGACGGCATTGTCAGCAAAGACCTTGACGGAACTGTCACCAGCTGGAACAGCGGTGCCGAAAAAATTTTCGGTTATCGTGCAGATGAAATGCTGGGTCAATCAATCAGACGGATTATCCCCCCAGACAGATACAAGGAAGAAGATTACATTCTGGAGAAAATCCGGCGCGGCGAAGCCATTGATCATTTTGAAACACTGCGGCAAACGAAGGACGGGCGCCTGATTGATGTGTCCATCACGATTTCTCCGATTCGTGACCGAAACGGCAGAATCATCGGCGCTTCAAAAATCGCGCGCGATACCACGGTATCGAAAGCACGCGAGCGCGAAGTATTGAGGATGTATCAGTTGTACAGCGCATTGAGTCAGATCAATCACACCATCGTCAGAGCACGGACCCGGGACGACCTTTTTCAAAATGCATGTCGCGTGCTGGTTGAGCAGGGGGCGTTTGGACTGGCGTGGATCGGCTGGCGCAATCCTGACACCGAGCAACTGGAGCCGGCGGCCGTTTGGGGCGGCGATGCCGACTATATAAAAAGCATTCGGGTTTATGCCGATGACCGTATGGAAGGCCGCGGTCCGTCCGGGCAGGCCTACCGCAGTGGACGCCCTTACATCTGCAATGACCTCCTCAAGGATCCGGCGACGGGACCGTGGCGCGCGGCGATGGAACAGCGCGGCTATCGCGCGTCCGCGGTGTTCCCGATCCGGGAAAATGGTCAGGTCGCAGGCACACTGTGCGTCTATGCAGACCGCGAGGAGTTTTTTCAGGCGAAGGAAGTGGCGCTGCTGGAGGAGGCAGCCAGCGATGTTTCCTTTGCGCTGGACAATCTGCTCCGCGAGGAAGAGCGTCGCCGCGCCGAAGCGCTGGCCGAAAGTGAGCGGCTTTTTTCCAAGACCATGATCGACAGCATGGCGGGCATCCTGTATTTCTATAACGACCGGGGGCAGTTCCTGCGCTGGAACCGGAATTTCGAAACGATATCCGGATATACGGCGGCCGAAATCGCCCATATGCATCCGCGTGATTTCTTCGCGCCTGAAGACCGGCCGCAGCTGGAAGCGCGGGTTGCGGAGGTGTTTCGACTTGGTGAATCCACGCTGGAAGCGCCGTTTCGCAGCAAGGACGGCACCAAACACCCATATTTCTTTACCGGCCGGCGGGTTGAATACAAGGGCGCGCCGTGTCTGGTGGGCATCGGCATTGACATAAGCGAGCGACTCAAAGCCGAGCAGGAAATGCTGACGAGCCAGGGGCGGCTGAATGTCGTGGTTGAAAACCTTCGCGAAGGTTTGGTGATTGCCGATCCCGATCTCAGTTATCTGCACTGGAATCCGGAATCGTTGCGCATGCTCGGATTTGCTGATCTGGAGGAAGGCCAGCGCCGGCAGCGTGAGTTTGACCGGATCTTCGAACTCTACGAATTGGATGGCACGAGGCTCCCTGATGACCGCTGGCCGCTGGCGCGGATTCGGGCGGGGGAAACCCTAATTGACTATAAAGCCCGCGTGCGGCGCACCGACAAGGACTGGGAGCGGATATTCAGCTATCGCGGCTCGCAGGTCACCTACGCCGGCAACAGGCAGCTCGCGTTCATGACCCTGCAGGACGTCACCGACCGCACTAACGCCGAGACCGCCTTGCGTGATTCACACGCTGAACTCGAACGTCAGGTCAAAGCTCGCACCGCAGACCTCCAGACGGCACTTGAGCGGGCCGAAGCGGCCGACAACATGAAATCGGCGTTTCTCGCCACCATGTCGCATGAGCTTCGCACACCGCTCAATTCCATCATCGGCTTTACCGGTATTCTGCTGCAGAATCTCGCCGGACCATTGAATCCGGAACAGGTCAAGCAGCTCGGCATGGTGCAAGGCAGCGCGCGACACCTGCTTGAGCTTATCAATGATGTGCTCGATATTTCGAAGATCGAAGCGGGTCAGGTCGCGATAAGCCCGGAAGATTTCAATCTTGCGCCCAGTCTGGAACGGGTGGTGGCATCGGTGCGGCCGATGGCCGCGAAGAAAGGCCTGGAACTCGGCTTGGTTGTTGCGCCCGCGCTCAATGAAATGCGCAGTGACCGTCGCAAAGTCGAACAGATCATTCTGAATCTCGTCAATAACGCCATCAAATTTACCGATCGCGGCAGCGTGACGGTAACCGCAGAAAAGTTCGAAGCTTACGAAGCGGCGGGGCAAGCGACTCCTGTGGCGGCGGTGCGTGTCATAGTTAGCGATACCGGAATCGGCATCAAATCGGAAGACATGGGCAAACTGTTCGAGCCTTTCCGGCAGCTTGACTCGAGTCTGATGCGCAAATACGAAGGCACCGGTCTCGGTCTTGCGATCTGCCGCCGCCTGGCGGAAATGCTGGGTGGCGAGATCACGGTACACAGCGAATACGGCAAGGGCAGTCAATTTATCGTTACGCTTCCATTGAAACTGGAACACAGACAATGAACCGGAACATTCTCCTGATCGAAGACAACGAACAGAATCGCTATCTGGCAACCTACCTGCTGGAGAAGCGGGGTTTCAGTATTATCTCGGCGCCGGATGGTCCGAGCGGCGTGGCGCTGGCACGCGCCAATACCCCGGATCTGATATTGCTTGACATTCAACTGCCGCTAATGGATGGTTATGAAGTCGCGCGTGAATTGCGCGGAATACAATCATTACAGGGGATACCCATTATCGCCGTGACGTCTTACGCGATGCCCGGCGACCGCGAGCGCTGCATTGCCGCGGGCTGCGACGGTTATATAGAAAAACCGATCAATCCCGAGACGTTTGTAACGGAAATTGAACGGTTCCTGACCTGACCGCCACCTACCCCAAGGCATATCGTCATGCGCGTGCTCATCGTCGAGGACAAGGAGGAAAATACCTACTACCTCCGTGCGCTTCTGGAAGGGCACGGCTATCAGGTCGAATCCGCCCATCACGGCGCCGAAGCGCTGGTGATGGCACGGAAATCCCCGCCCGACGTGGTGATTTCCGATCTGCTGATGCCGATCATGGACGGCTATACGCTGCTGCGTTACTGGAAGGCAGACGGCCGTCTCAAGCAGATTCCTTTCATTGTTTATACCGCAACCTATACCGAAGCCGAGGACGAGCGCCTCGCATATGACCTGGGCGCAGACGGCTTCATTCTGAAGCCCTGTGAGCCGGAAATATTCCTGGCGCGGCTGCGCGCGGTGCAGTCGCGGGGAAAAGTCGCGAGCCCGGCCACGACCACGGCCAGTGGCGGCGGAGAAGACGTCACACTTCAGCACTACAGCCAGACCCTGATCCGGAAACTCGAAGAAAAATCCCTGCAACTTGAAGAGGTAAACCGCGCACTCGAAAAAGAATTGGCTGAGCGGCGCGCGATCGAGAAGGAAGTCAGACTCAAAAACACAATTCTGCAGACTGAACAGGAAACCGCGCTTGATGCCATTCTGGTCATCGGGGAAGACGGGGGGATTCTGTCGTACAACAGGAAATTCATCGAACTCTGGAAGATTCCGGATTCGATCATCAGCAGTCAACTTGACAGGCTCGCCCTTGAGTATGCCGCGGACAAAGTCGCCGATCGCGCTGCGTTTCTTTCCAAGGTTCAATACCTGTATGAACACCGCGACGAAATCTGCAACGATGAAGTTAACCTGACTGACGGCCGAATCATTGACCGCTATTCCGCGCCGGTTACCGGCGATGATGGCACCTACTACGGGCGTATCTGGTATTTTCGGGATGTTACCGAAGCGCGGCGTCTTCAGCAGTCACTGCAGAACAGCGAGCAGGAGCAGCGGCAACTGGTAAGAATGCTCGAAACCGAGCGCTCACGGCTCACTTCGGCCCAGGAAGTGGCGAGGATCGGGAGCTGGGAAACTGACCTCACGACGCTTGAGGTGATCTGGTCGGCTGAAACGTACCGAATTTTCGAAGTTGACCCCCGGGAATTTCACCCTACTCATTCCGAATTTCTTAAGCGTGTGCATCCTGAAGACCGCGATGCGGTTGATAAAGCCTTCGTTGAATCGCTTGACTTAAGAACCCCTTGTCTCATCGAACACCGCATCCTGCTTCCTGAAGGACGGGCCAAATTCGTCGAGGAAAGATGGCAGGTGATGTTCGACAAGACGGGTAAAGCGATCAGGGCATTTGGTACGTGTCAGGATATTTCAGAGCGCAGGCGTTCCGAAGCGGCCCTGAAGGCCAGTGAGCTTCGCTATCATGCGTTGATCGAAACAATGCTGGAAGGGTATGCCTATTGTCAGACCGTTTTTGAGAACGAAAATCTTGTCGATTTTATCTTCCTTGAAGTTAATCCCGCATTCTGCCTGCTTACCGGGCTTGGTGATGTTGCTGGTCAGAAAGTCAGTCAAATCATTCCTAACGTGCGCGAAACCAGTTCTGACGCATTTGAGGTTTACGAGCGTGTTGTCCGGACTGGTAAACCCGAGAAATTCGAGACGTTTGTGCAAGAACTCGATAGATGGCTGGATATCACCGTCTACAGTACGGACGGCAGCAACTTTACGACAGTATTTGAGAACATTACTTCGCGCAAGGAAACCGAAGCGCGAATCCGGTACCTCAATCGCGTTTATGCCATGCTGAGCGAGATCAATGCGCTCATCGTTCGCGCCCGCGAGCCGGCGGAATTATTCCGCGAGACCTGCCGCATCGCTGTCGAAACCGGTGGTTTCCGCATGGCCATGATTGCGATAGCGGACAAGGCCACAGGTCAATTGCGCCCCGTGGCGTGCGTTGGCAAACACGACGCCCTGATCGCCAAGATCGAGAATGTTCTTGCTACGGATGAACGGTCACGCGCCACCATGGTGGTGCGAGCCATGGCCGAAAAGCGCGCCATGATTGCGAATGATTCAGTAAACGATCCAAATGTGATATTCGGCGCGGATTACGCCGAGGCAGGCGTCAGGTCGGTTGCGGTGTTGCCGCTGATTGTTGCAGACAAGCCCGTGGGCGTAATCGCCCTGTACGCCGGAGAAGTCGAGTTTTTCCATCAGGAAGAAATGCGGCTGCTGAGCGACTTGACCGGGGACATTGCCTTCGCGATCGATCACATTGAAAAGCAGGAACGCCTGACGTATCTCGCGTATTACGATGAGCTGACCAATCTCGCCAACCGCAATCTTTTTCTGGATCGCGTTGAGCAATTGATTCACGCTGCCCGCCGCAAAAGCGGGCGTGTTGCGGTGTTGTTGATGGATCTTGAGCGGTTCAAGAATGTCAACGACAGTCTGGGCCGTCCTGTCGGCGATCTCCTGCTCAAGCAGATTGCGGCATGGCTGATCAAACAGGTCAGGGATAAAAATCTGCTGGCGCGCGTTGAAGCGGACCATTTTGCCATTGTGGTACCCGAAGTCAGGCAGGATGGCGATCTGACCAAACTGTTCAACAAGATGGCGGACGCGCTATTGGCGGAGAAATTCAGCCTGCAAAACGTCAAGCTGCGAATCTCAGCCAAAGCTGGCGTGGCAATTTTCCCTGACGATGGCGGAGACGCGGAAGCGCTGATCCGCAATGCAGAAGCGGCGCTCAAGCGGGCGAAGGAAACCGGCGCGCGCTATCTGTTCCATACCAAGGCAATGACGGAGTCCGTGGCGCACAAGCTGGAAATGGAAAACCGTCTGCGTTATGCCATT
>DASSOA010000069.1:0-7859 GCA_035701115.1 Gammaproteobacteria bacterium | reverse complement strand
CGCTCGCGCCGGCGACGCTGGTCACGGCAGTGTTGTCTGCTCCCGTTGCATTCGTGTGGCTGGGGGTGCTCAAGACACTTCACCGGCGTGGCTTCGGCCGTCGGCTGATATAACAGGGCGGCTCCAGCTTGGTTTCGTCAGGCCTTCCACCTATACTTGTGATGGCCGCTTTGCGCTTCGTTATGCCGTTGTCAAAGTTCCATGACAGCTCCTTTCGTCTCTGCTCATGGCTCACGGTTGCCATTGCGTTACATTCTGGTCGTATTGAGTGTAGTAATTGCCTTGGTAATCATGGGCTTGACTGCTTTAGCGCTATGGAAGTTCCGCGTCAACACATTGGAACGCGCAGAGCGCTCGCTCAGTAACTTCGGGATTATCCTTGCTGGGCAGACCCAGCGCGCGTTGCAGTCAGTGGTTCTCATTCTCAATACATATGCTCCTGCGGCGCAGCAGGCACTGCATGTCCATGATGCGGTTGCCGACGGCGTGCTTGCGGCGGATCTGCGCAAGAGCATAGCCGGGATGCCACAGTTGCGAGCGCTGGTTGTTTACGACGAGTCGGGCAAGGCCGTTGCGTCTGGCGGGGCTTCGTCGAGTTGGGTCACGATGGGCGACATCCGGCCCAAAGCGCTTTACGGTGCCGGCACATCGCAGCTCGTCATCGGCGGACCTTTAGCACGAACGGGCGAGACGAGGGATACGATTCCGGTCGCCTACCGCATCTCTGCCGCCGACGGTCAGCCGCTCGGTGTAATGGTCGCGTTCCTCGACCCGTCCTATTTCACGTATCTGTACCATTCACTCGATCTCGGCAGTGGCGGGCAGGTGATGTTGCTCAATCGCAGTGGGGTCCTGCTGGCTGACTATCCGTCGCGTCCCGAATGGGTAGGGCGCTCGTTTGCGGACTCGGTTTCATCCGTGCTTGCGCTGTCAGGCGCCGGCGCGGTCGTGCGACATTTGGGAGCGCCGGACGGCGAGCCCCGTGTCACAGCGATACATGAGATCGACGGCTACCCCCTGATTGTAGCGGTATCGATGACGGAGCATCACATCCTGGGGCCGTGGCGTGCGACGGCTCAGCAGTTCGGTACGGGGGCATTCGGGGCCGCGCTGTTGGCCATGGCACTGATGTTATTGATCGCGCGGCAGCTGCGTATCGCCGAGGCCGCGCGAGCGGAGTTGCGCCAGAGTGCACAGCGGCTCGACGGGATTATTCAGTCGGCGATGGATGCGATCATCACAGTAAACCAGCAACAACGCATTTTGCTTTTCAATGCAGCCGCCGAACAGGTCTTTCGCTGTTCTGCCGACAAGGCCATCGGCTCATCGCTCGATCGCTTTCTGCCGGAACGTTTCCGCGCCGTTCATCGTGCCCACGTAGATGATTTTGGTGCCACTGGCGTGACGGCCCGCAGGATGGGAGATCGCATGACGCTCACCGCGATGCGTGCGGACGGCCAGGAATTTCCGATCGATGCCTCGATTTCGAAAGTCGTCGTCAACGATGAGAAGGTCTATACCGTAATCCTGCGCGACATCACCGAGCAACGGCGCGCCGAGAAGGAAATCGCACATTCGCACCATCGATTACGGGAATTGGCAATAGTAATGAACGACGTGCGCGAAGCCGAGCGTACACGTGTCGCGCGGGAGCTGCATGACGAGCTCGCACAATGGCTCACCGCACTCAAGATGGACGTGTCATGGCTCGCGTCACGGCTGCCTTCCGGCAGTTCCGAGATGGCGGCACGCACGGCGCGCATGAGCGGCATCATTGACGACACGGTAAAGGCGGTGCGTCGCATCGCGGCCGATCTGCGCCCGACCATACTTGATGATCTGGGTCCGATTGCGGCACTGGAATGGCTGGCGCAGGATTTTTCAGAGCGTTCCGGTATTGTGGTAAAAACGGACATGACACAGGCCGAGCCTACATTTCAGGAGCCATTGGTGACGGCAGTGTTCCGTATGGTGCAGGAGGCCCTCACAAATGTGGCTCGTCACGCTCGCGCTACGGAGGTGGTCATTACACTGCAGGTCGATGATACAACACTGAGGTTGTGCGTGAGAGATAACGGCAACGGCGCCGATCTGGCATTGCTGGAGCAGTCCGGGTCGTACGGTTTGCTTGGCATCCGCGAACGCGCCTACACTCTGGGGGGAACAGCGGAGTTCTCGAGTGCTCCGGGTACTGGCTTCAGCGTCGAAATCGAGATCCCTGTGGTCCCCTACCGCGGGGAGTCGGCGGCCGCATGATCCGCGTGCTGCTCGCCGACGACCACGCGGTTGTACGCGCCGGGGTGAGGGAGATCCTGGCCGCGACTGGCGACATCGAGATCGTCGCTGAAGCTGCGAACGGCGTCGACGCGATCGGCCATGTGCATGATCGCACGCTTGACGTTGCGGTGATTGATCTGTCAATGCCGGGACGCAGCGGCATTGATCTCATCCGAAGAATCAAGACGGAACGGCCGCGACTCAAGGTGCTGGTGTTGAGCATGCATTCCGAGGACCAGTACGCGGTGCGAGCGATCAAGGCGGGTGCTTCCGGCTACATTACCAAGGAAAGCGCAGCTGACCAGCTCGTCGCCGCGGTACGCAAGGTGGCGGCGGGCGGCGCATTCATCAGTGCTGAGATTGCGCAGCGCCTTGCGCTCGATGCGACGCAACAGACAACTCGTGCGCCGCACGATACGCTATCGGATCGCGAGTATCAGGTGTTCCGCATGATCGTCGCCGGACGCACGCCCACCGAGATAGCCGCCGCGCTGTCGCTCAGTATCAAAACGGTGAGTACCCATAAGCTGCATATTCTGCACAAGATGGGGATGATAAGCGACGGAGAACTGATTCGTTACGCCATTCGTCACGGACTCGACGATGATCAGCCCGACCAGCCGTCACGCTGAGCCGCGGTGCGGCTTACCCCGAGGCGGCCTGACGCGTCGCGGTCACACGGTGTGCCTGTCGATTATCCGCCGCCATCTCCTGGACGAGTGGACGTGTCTTCCACTGCAACGCGTTTAAAGCTGGATAAGCCAACCGACACACAGCGAGAATAAATAGCCTCGCTGCGAACGCCATGCCATTGCCTCTGCGAACCAATAACATGTGCGTTGTGGTCCTTCGGATCAGCGCAGCTTGAGCATGATTTTTGCCGCAGCGTGTCTGCACGTGCCCGTTGCGCACCGACATCTCCTGGCACATCAAAAAAAGAGCGCAGCATGGAGGAGCTGCGCTCAAGTGCTCGTCCCGCAGGAGGAGTAGCGGGGCGGCAATCCGGGCGCCGCGCCTGACGCGCCACGCCCGATGTTAGATATCGTCAGTGCTCAGCATTCGATCCTTTCACGTCCTGCAGCGGTCCGCGCTGTTCGACGAGCGTCGAGAAGTCGATGAATTCAGCAGCCATCTGCTGGAACAGCTTGTGCGAGGTCAGGATACCGGCCACCGTCTCGGAACTGTCGATTACGACAACCTGGCGCAGGTCTTGGTCGTGCATCAGCTGCATTGCTTCGAATACGCTGGCGGTTTCGTTGACCCTGCCGATGAATGGATTCATGATGTGTGCGAGCGTCACCTGTCGCGGATCCAGCGCCGCGGCGACGACCTTCGAAATGATGTCATCTCGGCCGAGAATGCCCACGGCCTCGAGAACGCCGTCGTTCTCCTGTGTGACGATGAGCGTGGCAACGTCGGCCTGCTTCATCAGCAGCGCGGCGTCAAAAATGGTCATTTCCCGTTCCGCGACGACCACATCACGGTCGCAGATGTCGCCGATACTCATACATGAATTCCTTAGCTGAAAGTTTGACACTATTCTGGGCGCCTGCGCCGGCGTAGGGTTGATCTGGATCAAGCCGGTGCGACGTGCTTCGGGCATCATGGATGTGTTATGTTCGACCGTGAACTGAAGCTCTTTGCGCTGCAGTCGTCGCGCCCGTACGGCGAGCGCGTCGCGACCGCTCTCGGCGTGACACTCGCGCCCCACGAGGAACGTGCGTTCGAGGATGGAGAGCACAAGTGCCGGCCGCTGGTGAGCGTACGCGGCGCCGATGTGTTCGTGGTGCATTCGCTATACGGCGAGCCGGGTACGAGCCCCAACGATAAGCTGTGCCACCTGCTATTCTTTGCCGGAGCGCTGCGCGACGCGTCCGCGGCGTCGGTCACCGTGGTCGTACCGTACCTCGCCTATGCGCGCAAGGATCGCAAAACCCAGCCGCGCGACCCGGTAACCACACGCTATGTCGCGATGCTGTTCGAGGCGGTCGGCATCGATTGCATGATGGCTGTCGACGTACATAACGTGGCAGCGTTCGAGAATGCCTTTCGCTGTCGCACCAAGCATCTCGAGGCGAAAGACTTGTTCGCCACCCATTTCGCGGCCGCTCTCGCCCAGCAGACACCGGTGGTAGTCTCGCCCGACACCGGCGGGTTCAAGCGCGCCGAGCGTTTGCGCGCGACGCTCGCCGAGCGCCTAGGCCGGCCGGTGGGGATGGCGTTCATGGAGAAGCTGCGTGCGCTGGGCGTCGTGTCCGGGCAGACGCTGGCGGGAGATGTCCGCGGCGCAACGGCGATCATCATCGATGATCTGATCGCCTCCGGCGATACCCTGCTGCGTACGGCGCGCGCCTGCCGCGTGGCGGGCGCACGCCACGTGTTCGCCGCCGCCACGCACGGGTTGTTCGTCGGCGCGGCTGACCGCATGCTGGCCGATGACAGCCTCGACGGATGCGTGGTCACCGACACCGTGCCGCCATTCCGGCTCGCGGCCGCGCTGGCGGCACGCCGGTTGACCGTGTTGCCATCGGCACCGTTCGTTGCCGAGGCGATCCGGCACGTACACGAACAGGGTTCGCTGAGCGGGCTTGCACAGACGGACGCCGGCGCTTACAACCGCCTCGAATACGATGCCGCGAATTCGAGGTAGTCACGCGTGCGCCGCAACCAGTGCTCGACGCCGCGCGGCCCCGGCTCGCCGACGTGCCAGGCGCAGAGCCGGGCGCGGGTGCAGGCGCGCCGCACCTTGTGAAACGCAATCAGATCGGGTGGTGCGGCGTCGCCGCCGATGCGCGCGTGGGCCGCGAACAACGCCGCCTCAACCCACGCCGCGCCGGCCCGTTCGCATTCCAGAGAAAGGAAAGCGAGCTCTTCCACCGGATCGACGATGCGCAGTTCGCGGTTGAACTCGAGGCAGTCGATGATGCGGGGCGCGCCATCGAGGCAGACGTGCTCCGGCCGCAGGTCGCCGTGGCCTTCGACTACACGTCCTTCGTGAATGCGCAACTCGAATAGCGCACGCCGACGCGCGAGGTAACGCAACTGGCGCTCGAACAGGGCGGTGAGGGCCACGGCAGAAGGCGTCTGCCACGGATGCATGACGGCCGCCGCGTCTTCCTCGATACGTTGCTCGAAGCGCGCCAGATAGCGCGCTGCGCCGACCGGCTCCGCGGGCAGGCCGGCATAGAAGTGCGCCAGCGTCTCGCCGACCCGATCTGCCTCGCTTCGCGACAGCTGCTGCACGACAATGAGCCGGTCCATCATGCGCTCGCCAGGCAGCCGCTTCATGCGCACCAGCGTCTCCACCGTGGAGGCGTCGCTATCCAGCGTCAATGCGCCCGAGTCGTCGACACCGAGCCGGGAGACGCCGAGATAGATGTCGGGCGCGAGCCTGCGATTAAGGCGCACTTCTTCCGCGCAGAACAGCGCGCGCGCCTGCTGCGTGCCGAAATCGAGGAAGCTGTAACTTACCGGTTTCTTCAGCTTATAGGCAAAGCGCTCGGTCAGGAACACCCATGACATGTGAGTCTCGATCGCCTGTACCGTCTGCGGTAGATCGGGGTAAATGTCGGGTCGTCTGAGGAACGCAACTTTCTCGCTTAGGGAAACGGCACGTGCCTGACGGATATCGTATCGCATGGGCACACTCGACATGATAAGACTATCGCAAGTCTGCGCACGCTGCGGTTGATACAGACCAAACCACCGGCGTGCCGTCGTCTCGATCGCGTCATCAGCGCTGTCGCGCCTGCATATCGCGCCGCTTCTCCCATTCACGTGCCTTGGCTATCGCTATGCGGATCGCCTTGCCTTCTTCCATATCATCGGCAAGCAAGGCATTCGCGATTTCAATCGCCTTCAGCCGGACGATCTCCGGCAGGTGTTCCATCGACTTCGGATAACGATTAGTGGTCCAGGGCATAACGGATCAGGACAAGAGACGTTGTACGAGATAGACGACGGCCGCGTGCGGAATCTGTGTCTTCACCTGATCGGAGTCCGGGATATCGATACCAAATGGCTCGTGGAGCACGTCGTTCATGTCGGAATGGATAGTACCGCTTCGTCGCCAAAACTATACGGAGCTCGCACGATGCACTGCTTGATCTGCATCAAACATCTGTCGTGCCCTCAGCCTTATCGTGGCGCAGGAAGCAGCAGCGCTGTTTGCGATGTGAAAAGGAAAGGAGAAACGTATGCCGACATTCGTGATGGTGACCCAAGTGTCGCCGGAGTCACTTGGTTCGCCGCAAACACTGGAGGAATTGGAGCGCGACACCATGAATAATATCCGCGGCCAGTGTCCGCAGGTGCACTGGATTGCCAGCTACGCGGTGCTGGGGCGTTTCGACTATGTCGACGTGTTCGATGCGCCGGATGTGGATACCGCGGCCAAAGTCTCGCTGTTGGTCCGCGCGCACGGCCACGCACATTCCGAAGTCATGCCCGCCACCGAGTGGCCGCGGTTCAAGCAAATGATTCACGTGCTGGAGTGACGATGACGTTCCGGCGCGGTAGCTGAGAAGGCTGGCACATGATAGGCGAATTTCTGCATGAGCCACGCATCGCCTATTTCTCGATGGAGATAGCGCTGCGCAGCGAGATTCCGACCTACAGCGGCGGACTGGGCGTGCTCGCGGGCGATACCATGCGCGCGGGGACGGATCTCCGGCTGCCGCTGGTCGCGGTGAGTCTGGTGAGCCGAGCCGGCTACTTCCGGCAAACGCTGGATGCCAATGGGCGACAGCTCGAAGCGCCCGACCCGTGGGATCCCGCGCGCTGGGCGCGAGCGCTCGATGCCAAGATCGCGGTCGCACTCGAAGGACGTGAAGTCTGGGTGCGTGGCTGGCTTTACGTGATCGAGGGTCATATGGGCGGACGCGAGCCGGTCATCCTACTCGATACCGATCTCGAGGAGAACGCGTCCGAAGACCGCGCTATCACGCATTACCTTTACGGCGGCGATGACACCTATCGCCTGAAGCAGGAGGCGGTGCTCGGCATCGGCGGCGTGCGCATGCTGCAGGCGCTGGGGTTCCGGTTGCGTCAGTACCACCTGAACGAAGGCCACTCGGCGCTGCTCGCACTGGAGCTGCTTCGGCGCAACGCCTACCCGCCGGAGGACCTGCGGCCGGGCGAGTCGCCGTTCGACGTCCCGCGCGTGCGCGAGTTGTGCAATTTCACCACGCACACGCCGGTGGAAGCCGGCCATGACCGTTTCGCCTACGATCTGGTGCGGCGGGTGCTCGGCGAATTCATCGACGAGGCGACGCTGCGCACGCTGGGCGGGCGTGATTGCCTCAACATGACGCAGCTCGCACTCAACCTGAGCGAATACATCAATGGCGTTGCCAAGAGCCACGCCGAAATGTCGCGCCGGCGCTATCCCGGTTACTGGGTGCACGCGGTGACCAACGGCGTGCATCCGTATACCTGGACCTGTGACGACCTGATCCGGCTCTACGACACTCACATGCCCGGCTGGTGCCACGAGCCCGAGCTGCTGGCACGGGCCGATCGTATCCCGGACGCAGCGCTGTGGGAGGCGCATGCGCGGGCCAGAGTGCGCCTGATCGAGCGGG
>DASSOA010000068.1:0-16431 GCA_035701115.1 Gammaproteobacteria bacterium | reverse complement strand
GGTCCCGCCGTTCAGCACGTAACCGATCGCGAGATGCGCATCGGCCTTGGCATAGTCCGCGACCGACACTGCATTGAAATCAGGCGGCGCCGATCCGAACGGCGCGACAAAGCCGGACACCGCAACGGGATCGCCGCCTGCTATCCCCGAAAGGGACAGACTGCCGGTGTTGACCAGATAGGAAGCCGGATTGCTGCCGGTACCGGTGAAATCGAACAGACTCACCGGGCGGCCCTCGAACGATTGCACGTTCAGTGTCATGTCACCGCTACCCAGGGTTGTTACCGTGGCGCCGATATGGGTGTGTTTCAGCAGCGCGAAGCCACCGGTTACGTCCAGCGCCAGTGACGTGGAATTGGTGTTGGTAAGCGTTCCCATGAACAGCACGTGCTGCCCAACCGAAATATCATTGGTGGTGAAATTGGTCGCGGTGCCCCCCTGCTCGCGCACGATCGTGTTGGCGCCGTCAGTGACGGCGACGTCGTCGTGGAATACCGCGGACTGCTGGGCACGAATCAGGGTGGCGCCGCGCAACGTCAGCGTGTTGCCGTTGACGGCGGTGACCACGCCTTCAACCGCGTCCAGGGTTCCACCCGGCACGCTGCTGCCCGCATCCACTTCCGTGGCGACGAATTCATTGCTGCTGAAATTGAAGCTGCCGCGCGCCAGCACTGCGGTGGTGGCGCCGGCGCTGGCGAGCGCGGCCAATCCCGCGGCACCTGTATAAGTCTGCATGTTGATCAGGTACGTGGTGGTATCGGTCACGTGCACGGCGGAATTGCCGAAGTTGCCGGACCGCGCGAAGAATGGGCGCATTGCCAGCGTAAAATCATTATTGATGGTATCCACCGAGGCCAGTGGCCCTCGCACCTGCAGCGTCTTGCTCGTGTTCGGGTCTACCTGCGCATACAGGACCGGTGACACGGTGACGGTCGGCGTCGCAGTCGAGGTGTCGATCAGATTCGACGCGCTGAGATCGAAGTCCAGCCCGAACAGCTGCGGCACGCCGGGTTTCAGCGTCAACCCGTTCCCGGATGCCAGATTGATCGCAACGGTAAGCGTGGTGACGGGGTTACCGCTGGAATCAACGACATTGGCCTTCGTTGCAACGCCGTTGACGTCCACTTCAATGTCCGAATTGGTGTAATCCAGCACCATGGAGCCCTTGACGTAAGTTCCGGGTGGCACCGTCTGCAGTGAGATGAATTCGGAAAGATCGGTATATTGCGAGAAATCCACCGCCGTGCTGCTGGGCAGGACATTCACCACCGTGCCATCGAGGCGCGTCAGCGTGATGGAATCGACAGTCACGATGTAGGCATCGAATTGACCGTCTGCGTCGGTAACCGTGGTATAAAGGCACGCGTCTTGATCGGTAGTGGCAGGTTTGGTGCAGTCAGTGGTGGTATTACCGCTGTTACCGCTGCCATAGGTCACGCCGCCGCTGCCACCGCATGCGGCGAGCAATGACAGACCTGTAATCACCGTTACGTAGAATGCATATCGGATCACGCGTAACATACATCGCCTCCCACCAGGTTCTGGTAATCGTTTCAAGCCTAGAACGCGGGCGGCGATATAACGTTGACGGAATCCACAGTTCGCGTTGTTCGAAATAGCAAAGCGCTTCAATTATGTCATCCGGGGTGACATGTGAAATATGAACACCTGGTCCAGATCAACGATCCTGACGATCCGGGGATCGTTCCGTTGACACGCCGCCAGCTCTGGAACGGTCTGAAAGTTCGCGCCGAGAACCCGGGCGAGTTCGTCTATGGCCTGGATGCGGTGCGTATTCGCGCACGCGGAACCGATTATCTCGAGCGCGAATTGCACTTCGGCAATCGCATCATCAATGACCGGGTAAGTTTCGTGGTGGAGGACTCGGTTCATTACCAGGTTGAACCGAGTGCGGAATTCCCCTCCAGCACGTTGCTCATGTGCATCGAAGAACCGAAACCCGGCCATCTGTTCGTGCGGTTCAGCTACGAAACGGCGAGCCTCACCGGCAGCGAATACGATGACTTCGTCAGGCAGGCTTACTTTGAAGCCGACCTCGACACCGTCGCCCGGATCAGGCGCCTCGCGGCGAACGGATCGCTCGACTGAGTCCCGGGTCCATTCCCGGTTCCATGTGTACGCCACCCCTTACGCGGCGTGTAGGAAATCGCCGACTTGCCGCACCCCAGGCACGCGCCTAGACTTGCCGCGGTCAGGGAAAGCGCTGCTGGCGGGGGGATGGAAAATGGCTTCGGTCCGTGTCAAATCGCTGATCAGCCAGCTCGACTGGAATATCTTCTGCACCGAATGCAACCCGCCGGCCCCGGTCGAGGTTCGCGCGGGTGTTTTCTACCGTTTTCACGATCAGGAACTCATCAGCTGCCCGAACGGACATCAGGGCACCTTGCGGGATTACCGCCGGGCTGCCGCGTGCCCGGGCGAGCAGGCGGGACCCTTTGTACTGCTGCAACAGGGAGACGATCGTGTAGCGACCCGGGACGACCCGGCTTGAATAAGGCCTGAAGAAGTCACCCGGAACGGCAGTCACACGTCCGTCACATTCCTGTCATCTGCCTGACGCAGGCAGGCTGCATCATGCCCCGCGTATGAAAAGCAGCACTGCACCATGTCGGTAAGTCAGCTAAACCCGCTGCGTTATCGCAGTATCTTCATATCGGATGTGCATCTCGGATTTCGCGGTTGTCGCGCCGAATTCCTGCTCGATTTCCTGCATCGCACCGAGAGCGATTACCTCTATCTCGTGGGCGACATCATCGACGTATGGGAGATGCGCAACCGGCTGTTCTGGCCGCAGGCACACAACAACGTGATTCGCACCATCCTCGGCAAGGCCAAGCGCGGCACCAGGGTTATCTATGTTCCAGGCAATCACGACGAAGTATTGCGCGACTATGCCGGCATGGATTTCGGCAACGTGGCAATCCGCCGCGACGCGGTACATGAAACCGCGGATGGCAAACGGCTGCTGATCCTGCACGGTGATGAATTCGACAGCGTCGTCCAGTGCAGCCGGCTGCTCGCGATACTGGGGAACAGGGTCTATGACTGGCTGCTCTATCTCAATCGCTGGCTCAACGTGTTCCGGCGCAAGCTGGGCTTCCCCTACTGGTCGCTCGCATCCTACCTCAAGCACAAGGTCAAGAATGCCATGCAGTTCATCAGCGACTACGAGCAGGCTGTCGTGCGCGAGGTCAGACGGCGCAATGCCGACGGCGTGGTCTGCGGTCACATTCACCGGGCGGAAATCACTCATCACGACGGCATTCTCTACTGCAACGACGGTGACTGGGTTGAATCGTGCACCGCACTCATCGAGAAACATGACGGGCGGCTTGAACTGGTGAACTGGACCGAGCAGCAGACCCTGATCAAGGCATCCCGGCCGGTTCGCGCCACGACGCCCGACCTGCCGCAAGCTGCCAGACAACGTACGGTATAAGCATGAAGATCGCCATCGTAACCGACACCTGGCTGCCGGAAGTCAACGGCGTGGTTGTCACCATGCAACACACGGTGCAGGAACTGACCGCGCGCGGTCACGATATCGTGCTCATTACGCCGAATGGATTTCGCACCATCGGCATGCCCGGCTATCGCACAATCCGGCTGGCCCTGTTTCCGAAACACGGTGTTGCGCGCATGCTCGATGCGGAGCAGCCCGATGCGATCCACATTTCGACCGAGGGTCCACTGGGACTCGCGGCAAGGCGCTATTGTCTCGATCGCAAACTCGACTTCACCACCTGCTACCACACCCGCTTTCCGGAATACGTGCGCGCACGCGCACCGGTGCCGCTCGGTGTGAGCTATGCCTGGATGCGGCGGTTCCATCGGCCGGCGAGCCGGGTCATGGTGTCGACCCGGAGTCTGGCACGCGACCTTACCGCCTACGGTTTCGGCAATATCGTGCTGTGGAACAAGGGCGTGGATACGGAACTGTTTCGCCCGCGCGAAAAGCGCGAGTTGAATGGCGAACAGCCGATATGGATGTATGTCGGTCGTGTCGCGGTGGAAAAAAATCTGAAGGCATTCCTGTCCCTGGAACTGCCCGGCACCAAGTATGTGGTCGGCGACGGTCCCGATCTCGAAATGCTGAAAGCGCGTTACGCGTCGGCGCGTTTCACCGGGTTCCTGCTGGGCCAGGATCTGGCGCGGCACCTGGCGTCGGCGGATGTCATGGTATTTCCGAGCCGGACGGATACGTACGGTCTGGTCCAGCTCGAAGCGATGGCCTGCGGCGTGCCGGTGGCGGCGTTTCCGGTTACCGGTCCGCTCGACATCATCGAACAGGGCGTAACCGGATTCTGCGACGAAGACCTGCGCCGGGCAGCGCTTGCGTGTCTGGAACTGGATGGCACCCGTTGCCGTGACTATGCACTCAAACACGGCTGGGGACAGGTTGCCACCCAGTTTCTCGATTACATGGTGCCGGCATCGCCGGCGCGCGAACGCCTGGCGGGCTGACCGGCCCGACAGCTATTTGGCCGCCGCCGCACCCTTGTTCAGCGAGGTCAGCGTACTCATCATCGCCGCGATGTCGCCCATCGCCGCCGGAATCACCGTAACGGTTGAGGATTTGGCGATATTGCCCCAGCGCTCGACCCACTGCTGTCCAAGCTGATAATTCAACGCTTCCGAGCCGCCCTGCGCCGACACCGACCTGGCAATGGTGTCAATCGCCTGCGCGGTCGCGGTCGCCACGGCTCCGATCGCCTGCGCCTGACCTTCGGCACGCAAGATCGCGCTCTGCTTTTCGCCTTCCGCGAGATTGATCTGGCTCTGCTTCTGGCCTTCGGAAAGATTGATCGCCGTCGCGCGTTCGCCTTCCGACTTGGCGATTGCGGCGCGCTTTTCGCGTTCCGCGGTCAACTGCAATTCCATCGCCTTCTGGATTTCCTGCGGCGGCGTCAGGTTGCGGATTTCGTAACGCAGCACTTTCACGCCCCAGCCTGATCCGGCCTGCGTCAGGACATCCACCACGCCTTTGTTGAGCGTGTCGCGTTGTGACAGACAGTCGTCCAGCGCGAGCTTGCCGACTTCGGCACGCATGGTTGTCTGCACCAGCTGCACGACTGCCGCCAGCACGTCGTTGGTGCCGTAGGCGGCTTTCTGTGCATCGGTAATCTGGTAATACAGCACGCCGTCAACCGACAGGCGGGTGTTGTCGCGCGTGATGCACACCTGTTCCGGCACGTCGAGCGGAATTTCGCGCATGTCGAACTTGTACGCAACGCGATCGATCACCGGCACGATGATCTGGATGCCGGTGCTCAACACCGCATGAAAGCGGCCCAGCCGCTCCACTACCAGCGTGCGTTGCTGCGGCACAATGCGGATGGAGCGGATCACCAGCACCGCAGCCCAGATTACGACCAGAATGCCAATCACTGCCGACACGGATATAGTCATGTGTAAGTTCCTTTTGGTTTTATGACGATTGAATTCAGGGCCTGCGGATACGCAGCCGCGAGCCCTCGCGCGCGCTGATTACGGCACGCATACCCTGCGCCGGTTCACCCGGCCCGTCCCAGACCGCTTCCCAGATCGAATCGCGATAGCGAACCTTCAGCTGGCCCGGTGCTGCGTCTTCCACCACGACTTCGCCGCCGCGATCCATGTCTGCAAGCGCATCGGTGCCGTGCGGCTGGATGCGCCGCCGCAGCCGGTGTGCCAGCGTCAGGGTCACGAGCGCGGTGATGGCAAAAACGATGGCGGCCTGAATCGGCGTGGGATGCGCAAACCAGGCAACCGCCGCAGTGAGCAATGACGCGACCGCGAGTGCGGCCAGATAGAACGTGACCGTCAGCATTTCGATCACGGCCAGCAGGATGCCGGCTGCAAGAAACCCCCAGAACATTCACCCCTCCTCAAGGCTGCAGCGCAGCACCGATTCCTGCACGCCTTGAACGGCGCTTTGGTATTGAACTCAGTTGAATACGCGTTTCCAGTCGGTGATGTCCTGATCCTGTGTGTCTTCAATCTCGACACCGATGGCGAAGCCTTCATTGTTATCAAGTGCCTTCAGCCATTTGACTTCGCCGACCAGATGAAAATGGTTTCCGTAACCTTCCATGTACGCCATGATGTCGAGTTTCTCGCCTACCGAATAGGGATGCCGCAGGCGGATCTGCAAACCGGCCGCTGAGACATCCATGATGTGACAGTGGAAACCGGTGCGGTCCGATTCTTCTTCGGCGAATGAACGGACGATCGCCCGTTCTTCCAGGGTCATGCGTTTGTACCTGCGGCGTTCGGCGTTCCTGTTCATTCGCCGGGTCCCCTTCGCATGCAGGTAATTATCGAGTTCTCTTTTAACATATTGAGTGTTTGCGCTATCCGCAAATAGTACGTCACTCATAGTACGTAGTCGAGCCATGTTCCGGATGCAGATCAGGCCGGCAACGGTTTGGTATTGCCGATGCCGCGCATCTGGGGGCTGGTCAGACAGAGCAGTGCAAAAACCGTCAGCACCAGCCCCGCACCACCGAACAGCACGCTCAATGAAATGATCTTGAGCAACGCGCCGGAAACCGCCGCCGCGATCGGACCCAAACCCATGAAGGTAAACAGCAGCACGCTCATGGTGCGCCCCATCATGGCCTGGGACACCCGCCGCTGAACCCAGGTGAACACGGAAATCTGCGCGATGCCGCCCAGCAACCCGACAACCGCGAGCAGGCCCGCTCCGGCGAGCGTCGAGTGCACCAGCGTCAGGCCGATAATCGCGAGGCCCACCGTGCTGTCGATGCACAGCACCATCACGCCGATGCGTCCGCGGGCGAGCCGCGTGCCGAAACCCGACAGGATGCCACCGATGATTACGCCGCCGCCGTTGGCCGTCATCAATGCGCCCAGCGATGCCGCACCCCAGTCGAGGCGCGTGTTGGCCAGCACCGGCAGGCCGACCTGAATAGGGCCGCCGACGAACACCGACACCGCCGCGGCATAGAGAATGAACGCACGCAAGGATACGTCCGACCAGATGGTGCGTATCCCGCTGGCAACGTCCGCCAGTACGCCGCCGGCCGGCCGGGGCGGATGGTAGTCGGTGTGGATCCGGACCAGCATCAGCGATCCCAGGGAAAACAGGAAACTTACCGCATCGATGCCGAACGCGAGACCCATTCCTGAGGCATCGGCAACCGTCTGCGTGCCGGCTGATTTGTGCGCGCCCAGACTGATCACGACGCCGGCCAGTGCCGGCCCCACAAACATGCTGAGCTGACGCATGGTCATGAACAGCGCATTCGCAGACTGCAGCTGCTGGGGTTCGACCAGCTGCGGCAGGATTGCGCTGCCCGCCGGGTACGCAAACGCCGTCGACAGCCCGATGCCGAGCGCCAGCAGGTACACCATCCACATCTGGATGGCGCCGCCCAGCACCAGCGCGGCCAGAATGCCGATGAAAACGGCATTGACGGCTCGCGACACGAGCAGGACGCGACGCGGCGACATGCGATCCACAATGGCCCCGCCGATCAGCATGAACATCGCGCGCGGCAGCGCCATGGCCGCAAGCACCAGTCCCAGAGCCCCCGCATCGCCGGTGAGCTTGAGCACCAGCCACGGCAATGCCACGAGGGTGAACTGATCGCCCAGCGCGGAAACCGTACTGCCGCCGAACAGGAGCCTGAAATCGCGGTTTGCCGTAATCGAAGTTTTACGCGGGGTATCAGACATGACCGGGACTCCAGATTTTGCTCCAAGGCGCAGGAACATCATCATGCCGCAACGGGCGCATTCCGGGAACAGACATCTGTTAAACGCAAAGGATTACAGTTGTCATGTTGCGCGCCACCGCAACGGTGCAGGACCGGTGCCGGCTTCCCGGCCGGCACCGGCGGCGTGCGTCAGCGTGGCTTACAGGTGATCAACGTAGACCTTGCCGGCCTTCATCACCAGCAGCGGATGCTCGGTATCGCGAATGTCCTGCAGCGGGTTGCCGGGTACCGCAACAATATCCGCCGCCTTGCCGGGTTCGAGCGTACCGGTTTCCGATGCGACCCCGAGCAGCTCGGCCGCATCGTGGGTTGCCGCCATCAATGCCTGCGCCGGCCTCATGCCGTTCTTCACCATCAACGCAAATTCGCGCGCATCGAGGCCGTGCGGTTCGACGCCGGAGTCGGTACCGAATGCGATCGGTACGCCGATTTTCACGGCGTGCTGAAACATGATCTGCATCTGTGCGGCGGCGGCGCGCGCCTTGACGGCAATTGCCGGCGGCAGCTTGTCGGCCTGCTCACCGACCCAGTAGCCGGCAAACAGCGTCGGCACCAGATAGACGTGTTTCGCTTTCATTTCGCGCAGCGTGTCATCCTTGAGAAAGGTGCCGTGCTCGATCGAATCCACACCTGCCTTGATCGCCATTTTCGCGGCGACGTCGCCGTGACAATGTGCCGCGACCTTGCGATGCCAGGCGTGTGCTTCGGATACGATCGCGTCCATTTCGGCCTGCGACAGTTCCGGCGCATCCACCGGATCCGACAGCGACAGCACGCCGCCCGACGGCATGAACTTGATCACGTCAGCGCCGTATTTGATCTGGTAGCGCACCGCTGCGCGGCATTCGTCCGGCCCGTTGCAGACGCCGTCAATCGGCCCGAGCGGCGCGACGCGTTGCGGCGGAAACGGGGCCTGGTCGGCATGACCGGCCGTGGCACCGATAAAACTGTTGGCGATCAGCATGCGCGGACCTTCGATCACGCCGGCGTTGATCGCGTTACGCAAACCCAGGGGTACCCAGTCGCGCCCGCCCAGATCGCGCACCGTGGTAAAGCCTGATTCGAGAGTTTCACGCGCATACTTCGATCCGTACAACGCCTTTTCGGCGGGAAACCGCATCATGTCGTTGTAGAAATCCTTGTACCAGTTGTCCGACATCTCCATTGACAGATGTACGTGCGAATCAATAAAACCGGGCAACAGCGTTGCATCGCCAAGATCAATGACCCTGGCGCCGGCCGGCACGTTGATGTTGCCGCCAACCGCCACAATCTTGCCGCCGTCCACCAGCACCATGCCGTGATCGGTCATTCTGCCGGACACTGCATCGAACAGATGTGCTGCTTTCAATACCACAGGCTGTCCCGCGGGGGGTTGGCCGAATACCGGGCTGCTCAGCAGCGTCAGCGACGTCAGTAAGGTGATTGCAGTCAATGTCAGTTTTCTCACGCTTGCATCCTCTTCGTTGAAGCAATCAAATGATTGCCGGGGCCCGCCGCGGAACTACAGGTTCTCAAGCCTGCGTTTTCCTCAAATCGAAACCCGGCCGTCTACCGTTTATTGCGAATCTGCCTGCCACGCACCGAATGCTTTTCCAGATACATCCGCTCGTCGGCCGTGCGCAACAGAATGCGTACGTTGTCTCCGTCATCGGGGAAATAGCTGACGCCGATCGCGCCGTCGGCGCTTACACTGCGCCCGTCAATCATTATCGGGTCCAGCAGCGCTGCGCGCACGCGCTCTTTTACGCGCATCACCGTGTGATCGTTGATGTCTTCACAAAAAAAGGCGAACTCATCTCCACCAATCCGTGCCGCACTGTCCATGCCGCGCAATGTCTGCTCAAGCCGGTGACCCGTCTCGATCAATAATCGGTCCCCCGCCGCATGACCAAGCGTGTCATTAACGTGCTTCAGATGATTCAGATCCAGGAAAAATACCGCAAGCCGGCTGCTGTTGCGCCGCGCTTTCTCGAGAGCCTGCCGCAACAGGCGGTGAAAGCTTCCACGGACCAGCAGACCGGTCAGCTCATCGTAATCGGCCCGCTTTTGTGCCGCTTCCTCCGCCAGCCGCCGGTGCGTGATATCGACGTGACACACCAGAAGAAAATGCTGGTCTGCAATCAGGAACCGGCTGGCCTGCATCAGGTACCAGCGCTTGGTATCGGGAGAATCACACGGATATTCGAACTGCAAGGTGCCGTGCGTCTGGTTCACGAGCGCCTGCAATCGCTCCCCGATGAGAACAACGGCGGGGTCGGACGATTTTTTACAGGTCAGGAAATAGTTTTCCCCAAGATAGCCGCTCGCGGCCCCACCATTTTCCCCGGTAAACGACAGCCACATTGGATTGACTGCAATGATCGTGCCGTTGCTGGCAACAATTGCAGCGGACATCGGTAGCGCGTCAAAAACCGCGCGCGGTATGTCGGGCCGCAACGCGGGATCAGGAACATGGGCTGACACGGCAAGCGCCTTCCAGGACGGAGACTGAAACCGAAGAATAGCATTGCCGGCACGCCATTTCCGAACCGGACCCCGGCCCCGGTAGCTTCACCGTCACCAGCGCTGCCGTCCTGATGGTCTGATTGCCCACCCGCCATACCCGCGAGGATCCGCCAGGTCGCCGGCTGGCAGGGTCGGTCCACAGCCGATGGCACCGCAAGCCGGCTTCAAGGTGGGCCGCTGCAATCAATCACCGGGCGCCCGGCCGCAGCGGCGATTGATTACTCCGCAATCACAGATTCAACTCGACAAACGCCTTGAGCTGGGATTTCGACATGGCGCCGACTTTCTGCGCTTCGACGTTGCCGTTCTTGAACAGCATCATGGTCGGCTGGCTGCGCACGCCGTATTGCCGTGCGATCTGTGGCGCAACTTCCACGTTGACCTTGGCGATACGCAACCGGCCCTGATACTCACCGGCGAGTTCATCGAGGATCGGCGCCATGGCCTTGCAGGGTGCGCACCACTCCGCCCAGTAGTCAACCAGCACAGGGAGGTCGGATTGCAGAACCTGTTGTGCGAAAGTTTCGGCATTGGTGTCAACAATCAAGTGATTCATGCATCTACCTCTGTTTGTGGCAAGGCCGGCCGTTGCGGCGGCTCCCGGCCTGCCCTGCAACATGGATCGGGAAGTTCGCCTTCCGGCTGCGATATCTGACTGGAGTCCCGAATCAATGGTGACGTTCGTCACTTGCCGGAAACCCGTCCTGAATCTAGTTTAGCAGTCACCAGATCACATGGGGACGAATCATGAACAAGTATGAAACCTGCAGCCATACCGGACGCAGCGGCGCGTTGTTTACGGGACTGGCATTCATCGTCATCGGCGTATTGTTTCTGTTGAACAACTTCGGCCTGCAATTCGGCTTCATGACGTACCGCAACTGGTGGGCGCTGTTCATCCTGATTGGTGCGGTTGGACCGCTCGTCCATGCAGTGCAGCGCTATCAGCGGCAGGGAAGATTTGACGGACGCGTGCTGCACTCGCTGGTTTCGGCCGCGGCCATCATTACGATTGCAGCAATTTTTCTGCTGGATCTCGCCTGGGACCGGTGGTGGCCGGTATTCATCATCTTCGGTGGTCTCTGGACGGTTTCCAGAGGCTGGCAGTACAGTTCGCCGCGCGATTGAAGCCGCGTCATGCTGCAACCGGGCGCCGTTCCCGGATTTACAACGTGCGCGACCCCGCTGGCCGCGCACGTTTCAATTCCGGCAAGCCGGTTGCACGTGCGACTCAGAGCGAACGCGCCAGCGCCATCCCGGTCAGCGCAATCAACACCAGCAGTGCGCTCAGCGTTGACCCCATGCGCATCGTGTTCTTGAGATTCTGCAACTCGGATTGCTGCGCGCTGCTCGGTGGCTTTCCGCCTGCCTGAATTTCCGCCGCCAGCGCACCGATGCGCAGGTTGGCACGTTTCGAAACCGTCGCGCCCACTACCGCGGCCAGGATACCGGCGATGCCGCCGAGCGTGATGGCAAGACCATGTCCGGTCAGAATCCAGTTGGACGAAAAGGCGTTCGATACCAGCCAGTACAACACGAGACCGGTCAGAACGGTGAGCACGCCGCCCGCCGCGATCGCCATCGAAAAACGTGTCTCTGTCATCAGTTTGTGCATGAACGCACCGCCGGCGGGTCCGGCTGCGTTCACAGCCGGGCCGACGAACAGCGCAAGAAACAGGATCGCGCCGGCCCAGAAAACACCGGCGAGGATATGGATTAGATTCAGAACAATCATGACCATGATGGTTGACCTGCAGACAGCGTGGGATTGGGGCCCGAAGAAATAATAATAAAAAGAGTTTCGGGTGGCCTCCGATACTACAGCGGCAACGATTACACGGGCAAGCGGCTCCACCCGGCAAACGGCAATGCCGGTGGTTTGTTTTCCTCGACCCGCCGGCCCTAGAATTGCGCTCCCTGATCAAAAGCCGTGACACGCACATGAAACCTGTGGCCGAAGAAACCCTTGACCCCGGCAACTGGAACGAATTCCGCCAACTCGCGCACCGGATCCTTGACGATGCGCTGGATTTCCACGCGTCGGTAAGAGACCGGCCCGTCTGGCAACCCGTACCGGAGAACGTGCAGGTCCGCTTTGCCGAACCGGTACCCCATGAAGGCGCAGGCGAAAGCGCGGCGTACCGAGATTATCAGGAGCTCCTTGCGCCCTATGCGCTGGGCAACATCCATCCCCGCTTCTGGGGCTGGGTGAACGGCACCGGAACGCCGCTTGCGATGTTGTCCGATCTGCTGTGCGCCACCCTCAACGTCAACGCCGCCGGATTCAATCAGGGCGCCACGTTCGCCGAACTGCAGTTGCTGGATTGGCTGAAGGACATCATGGGCTTTCCGAAGGAAGCCAGCGGGATCCTGACCAGCGGCGGTTCCGTGGCGAACCTGGTCGCACTGAATGTCGCGCGCAACGCCATTGCCCCGTTTGCGGTGCGCAAACAGGGGCTTGCCGGGAATCCGCGTCTCGTGGTTTATGCGTCCACTGAAACCCACAATTCCGTGCAGAAAGCCGTCGAACTGATGGGCCTGGGTGCGGAATCTCTGGCACTGATACCGGTTGACGAAGCATATCGTATGGACGTTTCCGCGCTGCGGAACCAGCTGCACGCTGACCGCCAATCCGGAAAAATACCGTTCTGTGTCGTCGCCAATGCCGGGACGGTCAACACCGGCGCAGTGGATCCACTCGAGCCGCTCGGGGATCTGTGTCGCGATGAAAAAGTCTGGCTGCACGTAGACGGTGCATTCGGTGCCTTCGCCAATCTCGATCCGGCACGCCGCGACCTGGTGCGTGGCATGCAGCGCGCGGATTCGCTGGCATTCGATCTGCACAAATGGATGTATATGCCGTACGACGTCGGCTGCACACTGGTGCGTTCCGAAGCGAAGCATAAGGCCGCGTTTGCTGTCGAAGCAAGCTATCTGCACAAACTCGAAGGCGGTGTGTCGAAAGCCGGTGTTGCCTTCGGCGACTACGGTCCGCAGCTGTCACGCAGTTTCCGCGCACTCAAGGCCTGGATGAACATCAAGGCTTACGGAATCGACCGGTTTGCACGACTGGTGGCCCAGAATGTGCAACAGGCGCAATACCTCAAATCACTGATTGACGAAGAGCCGAAACTCGAACTGCTCGCCCCCGTACCACTCAACATAGTGAACTTCCGTTACATTCGCGACGGACTCGATGACCAAGCGCTCGACAGACTGAATGCCGGCATTCTCATCGCCCTGCAGGAACGCGGCATCGCCGTGCCGTCATCTACCGTGTTGCGTGGACGCTTTGCAATCCGCGTTGCCATCACCAACCATCGCAGCCGGCGCGAGGATTTTGATTTGCTGGTGGCTTCTGTGATGACGATCGGTAACGAGCTGACAGGGGAATAAGCCGCAGCCGGGATCAGAATTCCGGCAACTCCCTGGCGCGCAGATCGAACACCAGCACCTCTGCCTGTTGTCCACCGGCAAACGTCAGCGCACGTTCATCGCGTACGCGCGCACCATCGCCTGCGCCGAGGGCTGTCCCATTGACGCTGACCTGCCCACGTGCCACATGCACGTAGGCATACCGATCCGGATCGAGCTCCAGCGTCGCCCGTTCGTTGCCGTCGAACAGGCCGGCATGGACACGCGCATCCTGATAGATGTCCAGCACGCCCGGGGCGGCCTTGGGTGCGATGATCAGGCGCAGCCGGCCGCGCTTTTCAGCGTCGGGAACCGTGATCTGCTGGTAACGCGGCGTCACGTTCTTGCGGTCCGGCACGATCCAGATCTGGAGAAAATGCACCGACGCCGAATTTGAGTGATTGAATTCACTGTGCGCAATACCGCTGCCCGCGCTCATCATCTGGATATCGCCCGGCCGGATGACGGACCCGGTACCCATGGTGTCCTGATGCGCGAGCGCGCCTTCCAGTACGTAGGAAAAAATCTCCATGTCACGGTGCGGATGCCTGCCGAAACCCTGCCCGGGCGCAACGCGGTCGTCGTTGATGACCAGCAGATCGGAAAAGCCGATCTGTTCCGGATCGTGGTATTGCGCAAATGAGAAGGTGTGACGCGAACTGAGCCAGCCGTGTTCGGCGACACCTCTGTCACCGGCTTTGCGAATTTCCAACATGGTGCGCTCCTGATATGAGAACAGCCAATGGGCGGGAATGCTGCTACGTGGTGCCGACAGATCCAGAATTCAAGGCGCGATCAGCGCACCCAGGCAAACGCGCGTTCCATTTCCTGCAGACCGTCGCGCTGATACCAGCGGCCGTGGGCGAGAATCACCCGTGCCGGTGCCCACGCGCGAATCTGCGTCACGGCGGCGCGCAGGCCGGCCCTGTGTTTGCGAAACGTGGCACGCATGTCGGGCGGCGCGGTCCCATTCGGGTCCAGCGGCCCGGTAATGCGCAACAGCACGCGCAGCCAGAAACTCCGCACCCGCTGGATTTCGAAGTTCTCGACCAGATCGGTGAGCACCAGCGTACGCGATGGCACGTGAAAAAAGATCGTTTCGCTGAACACACTGCCTTTCACAAAACAATGTTCGACCTCCGGATACCAGGGAAACGATTCCTGCTCCGCAAGGTCGAGACCAAACTCCAGCATTTCTCCGCTCCACGCGGGCTCATCGGCGACACCCGCGGTGACTGCACGCGGCCATTGATGTTTCCAGATATCCAGCCACGAGGTGTGCAGGCGATTGGGTGAGACAATGTAACTGACCTCACCCAATTGCTCGACGGCCTGACGCAGCGCGTCGGTCAGTTCGGTCGGGGAATGCACCCAGAGCCGTCCGCCCGGCAACCGTACGATCGTCATGCGTGTGGTGAACGGCAGTTGCAGCCCCCAGTACCGCATTCGCACTTCCGGACCGTCCACGATCCAGAGATCATCTGCGACTGCCTTTAACTGATTGACCGGTTCATACAGCTGCAATGCGGACATATTGCCCCCTGTTCTGGTCCATGCCGAATGCCGCCGATCATCCGGCTTTTGCCACCGGGACGGCAACATCCCCCTTGCCGGAACGCGGTTCCAGCAGAAACGCCGCCACGGCAAACAATGCGTACATGATCAGACCCGCAATGCCGATCACCTTGACCGAAGGCGGTGGCGGTCCGAACGCACTGGAGAGCTGGATCAGTGCCATGATCACGGCAAAGACAATCATGCCCACCCTGCGCTTGCGGCCGAGATCGCGGTTGCCGCGAAGATAATAAACGAGCCCGGCGAACAGAATCGCAAATTCGACGATCAGCTCAACAACCGGATAATTCCACAGACCGAATCCAACCTTGAATGTCTCATTGATGATGTCGAGATCGCGCGTGTGGACCAGCAGATCGAGAAACCAGTGCGAGAGTACCGCGACAGCGAGTACCAGCGCGGGTTTCGGCGAACCCTTGTAACGATAAAAAAGCCGGTACAGCACAAATGCGACGCCGGCCCAGCCGATGCTTCCGATCAGACTGTGCGTATAGGGATAGTAGGTAAAATCGAGCGGGCTCGCCGCGGTATACCCCGGTACGATCCGGACTTTCTCGATGCCGAGCAGAATGAAGCCGCACCAGAGTATGTCCACAAACTGCACGGCAATGAAAAACAGCCACAGCGGGATCCGCCGCTCGACTCGCCGTGCCGCAAATGCAACGCCATAGTGTCCTACAAACATGCTTCGTGCTCCCGTTGACGGTGTACGGTGTGATCGGATGCCAGCGGGCTTGCGCTGATTCCGGTACCGCTCCGGATGCTGCCCGTTCTCGTCATCCCGCCCCAATCCCATCATACACGTTGCACGCAGCGGCGCCCCGATCCGTTCCGCCGTCACGCGCGCCTGCTGCACGCTGCATTAATTATGGTTCATCGAATGGCGACGATTACGGGCGGGACTATACTTGTAGCAACTCCGTTACCGGACGGAGACGCCCGTCATGAAGACTATCCTCATTGCGCTGCTCATCGGTTGCGCTCTGGCCACAGGCTGGCCGCCGGCCTTCGCCGGCGACTTGCCTATATATAAGTGGACCGACGCCCGGGGTGTCGTGCATTACAGCGACAAGCCGCCCGCGTCGGCAACGCCAGATCAATACCTGCTGAACCTGCCGAAACTGCCGCCGGTTGATCCGCACAAGATCGCCGAGACCGATGCCTGGATTGCGAGCATTCAGGCGCTCCAGAA
>DASSOA010000067.1:0-15959 GCA_035701115.1 Gammaproteobacteria bacterium | reverse complement strand
ATCACCAACCACCGCGCATTTGTATGGCGCCGGGAAATACCGCGAAATCGGCCGCTACGTCCGCCAGATGGCCTGGCTGTCGCAACTGCTCGGCTGGGGCGGCTTTGCATTGCTGCACAGCGCCGCGCCGTTCATGCGTGCGATCCACATCGAAGCCGACATCGTTCCCGACGCTCGCGCGTATCTGGATGCGCTTGCCTGGGGCATGCCCGGTGTCTGTCTTTATCAGGCGCTGCGCTTTACCAGTGAAGGCATCGGCCACACGCGTCCGATGCTGGCGATTGCGTGCGGCGGTCTGCTGGTCAACAGCGTACTCGATTACGTTCTCATGTACGGCAAATTCGGTCTGCCGGCGTTGCATGCAGCCGGCTGCGGGTATGCAACGGCCATCACGCAGTGGCTGATGTTTTTCGCGCTGCTCGCCTACGTGCGCCGCCGCAGCCTGTATCGTCCGCTGGAAATCTTCACACACTTTGAATGGCCGCAATGGCAGGCGTTGCGGGAACTGCTCTGGCTCGGTGTGCCGATCGGCATCGGCATTTTCATGGAGTCGTCGCTGTTTTCCGGTGTCGGCCTGATGATGGGTACGCTCGGAACCGACGTCGTTGCCGCGCACCAGATCGCAATGAATTACGCCTCATTCGTATTCATGGTGCCGATGAGCATTGCCCTGGCGATTTCCGTACGCGTTGGTCAGGCTCTGGGCGGCGGCAATCCGGATGCAGCGCGTCTGGCCGGCTGGACCGGCATCGGCTTGTGTGCAGCATTCGAGGTTTTGTCGGCGCTCAGCATGCTGCTGTTTCCGCATGCGATTGTGAGCGTTTACACCCGCGATGCCGGTGTCGCGCGCATTGCCGTCAGCCTGTTGTATATGGGTGCCATCTTTCAGATTTCCGACGGTTTGCAGACCAGTGCCGCGGGTGCACTGCGCGGTTTCAAGGACACGCGCATCCCGATGGTGATGACCATCGTCGCGTACTGGCTGGTCGGGTTTCCGCTCGCCTGGCTGTTCGGCATTCCCCTGCATCTGGGCCCGCAAATGATCTGGGCCGGGTTCATCGGCGGCCTCACGGTGGCGGCCGTCCTGCTGGTTGCGCGCTTTGCGCGTTTGAGCCGCGCCGGGATCAGTGTTTCGGATGCCCCGCAAAGAACTGCCACATGACGTCGGTCGCATTGGTCGCCTGACTGGGTGCGTCCAGCATGCGGCTGAGGCGATTGCCGCCCGGCCAGGCGTGCCCGCCACCCTCGATGATGTAATACGTCACGGCCGTGCCGTCGCGACAACCGCTGTACGATCTGATGACCAGCGTGGCCGATCGCGTTTCCCGCGCCGACGCATCGCAGCCATCCGCCTGCACCCAGAAATCAATGCTGTCCTGAACCGGCGGACGTTTATCCTTGATCCACGCCTTGCTGCCGACCCCGCCGTTGATTGGGACGTTTTGATCCGCCGTACCGTGAAAATCAATCACGGATACCGGATGTCGCGGTTTGCAATCCGGGTCCGTAATGATGCCCGACACGACACCCACGGCGGCAAACACGTCGCTGGCCTCACAGGCAAGTGTGTAGGCCATCATTCCGCCGTTCGAGATTCCAGTCGCATAAATGCGTTTGGGATCGATCCGGTAGCGGGATTCAAGTTGACCAACCACAGCACGGATGAACCCGACATCGTCGATGCGGTTTTGCTGGGCGTATCCGCAGCAGGTGCCGGCATTCCAGGTCAGGAAGCCGGATTTGCCGATCAATTTGAGCCACGGCCGGGAACGGTCCGTGCCGTTCGGATAAGCCACAATAAATCCGCCTGCATCCGCTGCGGCGTCGAGCCCCGTCATTTTCACGGTTGCCGTGGCGTTGCCGCCGCCGCCGTGCAGCGCGACCAGCAGCGGCGCGGGTCCCGAGAGGCCGGCTGGCACATGCACCAGGTACGTCCGGTCGCGGCCTCCGAACCCGAGGTGCTGGACGCTGTCCGCGCCCCACGCGGTGCCGGCCGCCGGCAACATGGCAAGCAGTCCCAATACACATACGCCGATCCGCATCATGCTTCCCCGTCCGGCACCGGATGGTGACCCTGGCTCAGGATAACGCGCGAGCCCGGCAAACGGCGTACTGTCACATGGATGGACTATGCTTGATGCAAATACTTCGTGAAAGGCAGACCCATGTTGCACAGAGACAAGGTTCGCAGGGCCGGCCGGCAGGCGATTGCCGTCATCGAGGATCTGGGGCTTTTTCTGATTCTGATCGCGACCGCGGTCGCCATCGGCCAGGAATTCTGGCACATGATCCAGGCGCGCAAGGTGGAATTATCCGACTTGCTGCTACTGTTTATCTTTCTCGAAGTCATCACCATGGTCGAATACTACTGGCGTCTGGGTAAATTGCCGGTGCGCATCCCGCTGTATATCGCCATGGTCGCACTCGCGCGCTTTCTGATTCTCGACACCGAGGATGCACACAATATTCATGCGCTGTATGTGACGGGCGCGATTCTGGTTCTGGCGCTTTCGGTGTTCGTGGTTCGCTACGGACACTTGAAATTCCCATACGAAGATCAGGACGGTTCAACCGAATATTGACTGTGGCCGGAGCGCGGCCGTCAACCGGGCGCAGGCGATTGCGTTGATATGACGGTGTCCGGCGACACGCATAATAATGTAGAACTGATGCCTTGTTGGGGGTGGTTAATGTACAGCCGTGGTTATTGGCATTATGCCGCCGTGCTAATGCTTATGCTTGTTACAAGTGCCTGCGGTAACGGAACCAGTCAAGGCACCTCATCAGGTGGCAACTCTGGTAGCGGTTCCAGCGGCGGCGCACCGGATAACCAGCAGCGCATTGCAGCCGCGCAAACCACGGCGTCCAGCAATTCGCAATGCACGTCGCTGACCCCGTTTTACTGGGAAATCGGCGACCAGAACGGCGCATTGGTGAGCGGCACCGGCGGTGACAATTCCAAGACCCCGCCGACATCCGTCACTGTGATGGGCATAGCGTCGGCATCGAAATGGATATTCGCCGCCTATGTATTGGAGAAGCTCGAAGTTTCATCCACAAACCCATTAACGACCGACGAGATTCAATTGCTCAATTTCACCAGCGGCTATCACAATCTGTATGACGCAACCTGTTGGCTGAGCACCACCGTCGGCGGCTGTTTCAATGCCAGCAATCCATTGGGCGGCAACAACAGCGACCGGATTAACGGCGACATCGGCAAGTTCTATTACAACGGCGGGCACATGCAGGCGCTGGCCACCAATGTGCTCAATCTGGGTGGGGATTACGACAACCTCGTGACCAGCACGCCCAAACTCGCGACCGAAATCGAGACCTACCTCGGTCAGGACATCACGCTGCTGTATACCAATCCGTCGCTCGCCGGCGGCATCGCCATGTCGCCCGGTATGTACGCCACATTTCTGCGCAGGATTCTGTCGGGCGATCTGCGCATGAAAAACTACCTTGGAGCAGACGCGGTCTGTGCGCATGCCAATTCCACGGACTGCCCGAGCGCGATTTACAGTCCGGTCAATCAGACTGCGCCGGGGGGTCCGAACGACATCGGCGACGAAGCCTGGCATTACTCACTCGGGCACTGGGTCGAAGATGATCCTGATACAGGCGACGGATCATTCAGCAGTCCGGGTGCGGACGGGTTTTATCCCTGGATCGACGCGTCAAAAACGTATTACGGGATTCTGGCGCGCTATGTACCGATTACGACGGCGGCCTCGGCACCGGCGGATCAGAAACCCTATATCACATCGGTCTATTGCGGGCGGTTGATACGCAAAGCCTGGCTCAGCGGCAATCCGCAATAGTCTCCCGGTATGTGCAAGGCACACACCATCAAGCATCGGCGGCGATCATCGTGAAGACACATAACCCGGCTTGCATGATTCTAACTGCGTTGCTGATGTTTGCCGGCGCAAGCCCACTGCATGCGGGGAGACTGTTCCGGCATCAACACGATACCTACGCCGATTGCGACAGGTTGATTCCTGCCATCCGATCCGGTTACGGGGCGAATGGACCCTATCAGATGTCATCCTCGACACTCCCGAATCCGGGCTTGCGCCGCAAGCCGGTTCAGGTGTTCTTTCCGCAAGGTGCAAACGGCAGGTTGCCGGTGATCTTTTTTTCGCATGGCTTCGGTCCCGGCAAATGGCAAAGCTATGCGGACTTGATCAGGCACATGGTCAGCCGCGGATACATTGTGGTGTTCTCGAGTTATGCGGAGGCGTTCACCAGTATCGACGGCCGCTACAACAGCTTGTGGCAGGGGTTTCAGGCCGCGGCGGACAAATATGCCGATCGCATGGATCTCACCCGGGTCGGTTTTGTCGGTCACTCCTTCGGCGGTGGAGCGACTCCGGCGATGGCGTATCGGGGGTTCGTGCAACACGGCTGGGGCCGGCAAGGGGCCTTCATGATGGAACTGGCGCCGTGGTACATGTATCAGATGAGCGATCAGCAGCTGGAACAATTTCCATCTGACGTATTTCAGGTTACTGAAGTGTATGAGCAGGACGATACCAACGATCACCGCATCGCGGTTGACATCTACACGCATACACACATGACGGATCGCTATTTTCTGTTGGCACATTCGGCAAACATCAACGGCTGTCCGGTAACTGCCGATCACACGACGCCGGGGCGCAATACGTCCCTGCGGCAGAAACAGTACGCCGTATTCCGGCCGTTCGACGCGCTTGCCGATGCCGCATTCAATGCATCCGCCGCAGCGCGTGCTGCATTGCTGAATATGACGCAACTGGGCATCAACGGCGCATATCAGCCGTTGTCGCTTGAACTACAGCCGGCTCCGCTGCACGCGGAATCCTATTACCGGTTTCCCTGGAGCGGGAAGGACAATCCGCGACGCAGCGGCTTCTGACGCCGGCTGCACATTCCAGGCACCGGCCTCATACCCCGTCACGCTTGCGCCACGCGGGTGGCTCCGCTAGCCTCTCGCAACCTATCCCTGATCAGGAGAGTCCCGTGGCCCAGGGTAAATTGCGCAAAGACGCCGGCATGGTCGGCTTGTTGTTCGCCGGCGTCAGCTCCATGATCGGCTCAGGCTGGTTGTTCGGGCCCATGCATGCCGCCAAGGACGCAGGTCCGCTCAGCATCGGCTCCTGGGCGATTGCGGCGCTGGTCGTCGGCCTCATCGCGCTGGTGTACGCCGAACTGGGCCCCATGTTCACCCGCAGTGGCGGGCTCATGTACATGAGCGTCATTACCCACGGCCGCCTGGTCGGACGCATCTGGAGCTGGATCCTGTTTCTGGCCTACGTGTCCATCGCGCCGGTCGAGGCGATGGCGGTCGTCACCTACGCCAACAGTTATCTGCCCGGCATGGTGCATCCTGCCACCGGCCTGTTGACCACCTTCGGCGTGGTGATTGCGGTGGTCGTACTGGGGCTTCTGACCGCGCTCAACTTTCTGGTGCTGCGCCTGGTGCTGATGCTCAACACGGTGGCGACCTGGATCAAGGTCTGCGCACCGATCGGCACCATCATCGTACTGTTGATTTTCTCGCATCATCCGGAAAATCTCTCGGTGCCGGCGCACGCAACCGGCAATGTCATGAACATGTTCACGGCGATTTCTACGGCCGGCGTGTTCTTTTCGCTATTCGGATTCACGCAGGCGATCCAGCTGGCCGGCGAGACCGCCGACCCGGCGCGCAACATTCCCATTGCCGTGATCGGCACGATCATCATCGGTGCGATCATCTTCGTGCTGGTGCAATACGCGTTTGTTGCCGCGGTGCCGCCGGATGTGCTGGCGCGTGACGGCTGGACCGGCCTCAACTTCAGCGGTATTTCGGGACCGATGGCGGGTCTCGCGATTACAATCGGCGCGTCGTTCTGGGCCTACGCACTGTTCGCCGACGCGATCATTTCGCCGGCGGCCTGCGGGTATATCTGGACCACGGCAACCGCGCGCATGCTGATGGCTTCTTCGGACGAAAAGTTTGCGTCCCCCGGAATGCAGCAGATCAACCGCTACGGCGTGCCGTGGAAGGCGTTGATCGTGAGTTTCCTGATCGGGTTGCTGTTCTTCTTTCCGTTTCCATCGTGGCAGAAGCTCGTTGATTACGCGTCGTCCGCCACGGTGCTGTCCTATGGCCTGGGCTGCATCGTGTTGCTGCAGCTGCGCCGCGTGATGCCCGACGTGAAGCGACCGTTCCGCCTGTGGCGCGCATGGGCGATCGTACCGCTCGCGTTCATTGCGTCGAACTTCGTGCTGTTCTGGGCCGGCTTTTCCGTCATGAGTTTCCTGTTTGCCATTCTGCTGGCGGGTCTCGCGCTGTATCTGATCTTCAACAGTGGCGAAGGCGCGCGGGACTGGCAGCACGCACTGTGGTTGATTCCCTATTTCGGCGGCATGTGGCTGTTGAGCTGGATCGGGCCGGCGGAAATGGGCGGCAGGGGCGTCATCAACATTTACTGGGACATGCTTGCGGTCGCGGTGCTGAGTCTGATCATTCTGTACATCGCGCTGAACACCAGCGTCAGTGCCGAACGCTCTGCGCAGTACTATGTCCGCGTCACGCAGGAAAACGGCGCCGAGCCCGTAGCGCCCGGGAGCATTTGAGGGCGGTGGCTCAGGGATGAGCAGATCAAACCGTGTCGCGCGTATGGATTAGCCCCACGGCAAACTGGGCGCCGGACCGGCGAGCCAGTCTGCCACTGGCGGCGCTTGCCACGCTGCTGGCGCTCTGCGGATTTGTACTGTTGCTCATGCAACCGGCCCCGCCGCGTGTGCGTCCCGACTCAGTTTCGATTCTGCTGCTTGCCGCCGCGGCATCGGATCAAGCCGGACAACGACATAAACCTGCACCAGTGGCAGCAGCGGTTCACCGCGTTTCGCATCCGCTCAGGCGTTTGCAGCATGATCCGGCACCACTGCAACGCGCCCCAGGCAGGCCTGATCCCGGTTTACCACCGTTACCTTCCGCTGCACCAGCTTTTCTGCAACCACGGCCGGCCCGCGAAAGCGGCGAGCTCGCACGCACGCTCAACGCTCCGCGTAAACTCGCGCCCGATCTGCAGGATCGTGACGGATACCGGAGTGCAGCAGGTGAAGCAGTCATCAAATCCGCTGGCGAATGCGGACGGGTGCAGACCATCCAGATGAGTCCCTCACCCACCAACAAGGCAACGATCGGCTTCCTGACCGATTGCCCCGGTGAATATCAGCCGACGTTGGGGGAGCAACTGTTGAAGTGGGCCGAGACGAAACCGAGGCCCGCGCCGCCATCGCCGCGTTGATCAGCTGCGCAGCCCCACACCCTTGTGAAGCAGCCACAGGCTGAAACCAAACAATCCGGCAATGAACAGGGCGATGATGGCGAACGCCACGCCGATATTGATGTCGGACTCGTTCAGAATTCCGTACCGGAATGCATTCACCATGTAAAGAATGGGATTGACCTTGGAAATGGTCTGAAACACCGGCGGCAGAAGTTTGATCGAGTAGAACACGCCGCCGAGATAGGTGAGCGGCGTGAGAATGAAGGTCGGAACGATGGTGACGTCGTCGAACTTCTTGGCAAACACCGCGTTGATGAAGCCGCCCAGCGCGAATACCACAGCGGTAAGAACCACCACCGACAGCGTCAGCAGCAGGTGCGCGACATGCAGGTGGGTAAACAGCAGCGCAACCACAGCAACCAGCGTGCCGACCACGAGACCACGCAATACGCCACCCGACACATACCCCAGCACAATGTAGGCATTCGGCAAAGGTGAAACCTGCAGTTCCTCGATGTGCCGACCGAATTTGGCGCCGAAAAACGACGACACCACGTTGGTGTAGGAGTTGTTGATCACGGACATCATGATCAGACCCGGGGCGAGGAAGGTCATGTAGTTGTGACCGCCCATCTGCCCGACCCGGCTGCCGATCAGGGCGCCAAAGATCATGAAATACAGCGTCATCTGAATCACCGGCGGCACCAGCGTCTGCACCCAGATACGCACGATCCGCACGAATTCGCGATTGACGATGGTCTGGAACCCGATCAGGTTTTCACGCAGCCTGGATACCGCCTTCATTGTTTGTTCTCCACCAGGCGCAGAAACAGTTCTTCGAGCCGGTTGGCCTTGTTGCGCATACTGAGCACCTGAACACCAGCATCCGAGAGCATTTCAAACAGTCCATTCACGTTCTGCGAGCGGCTGATTTCCACTTCCAGCGTCGTGTCGTCGGTCTGGCTGACCGCATAACCATCAAGCGGCGGCAAACTTGCCAGCGGCTCGCGCAAATTCAGAATGAACGTTTCGGTGTGCAGCTTGGCAAGCAGTGAACGGGTCGAGCCTTCCTCGATAATCTGGCCGTGATCAATGATTGCGACGCGGCGGCAGAGGTTCTCCGCTTCTTCCAGATAGTGCGTCGTCAGAATGATCGTGATGCCTTCGCGGTTGATGCGGCGCAGGAATTCCCACATCGAACGCCGGATCTCGATGTCCACGCCGGCGGTCGGCTCGTCGAGGATCAGCAGCCTGGGTTCGTGCACCAGCGCGCGCGCAATCATGAGGCGCCGCTTCATGCCGCCGGACAGGTTGCGCGACATGTCATTGCGCTTGTCCCACAGCGACAGCTGCTTCAGGTATTTTTCCGCGCGCTCGCGGGCCAGCTTGCGGGGAATACCGTAGAAGCCGGCCTGGTTGATGACGATGTCCTGGACTTTCTCGAACTGGTTGAAGTTCAGTTCCTGCGGTACCAGTCCGATGCAGGATTTGGCGCGCTCCAGTTCGGTGTCAATGCTGTGTCCGAACACCTCCACACTGCCGCTGGTCTTGTTGACCAGCGACGTGACGATACCGATGGTGGTGGTTTTGCCGGCACCGTTCGGGCCGAGCAACGCGCAGAATTCGCCTTCAGCGACGTTCAGGCTGATGCCTTTGAGGGCCTGGGTGCCGTTCTTGTAGGTCTTGGTCAGATCGCGGATCGAGAGTGCGTGCATTCCGGTGCCGTTAACGATTGACGGCGCCTGTGGGCGCCGGAGGAGGCGGCATCTTAACACGCGCGGCGGGCCCGGATAAAAAAGGCCCGTGGCTTGCGCCACGGGCCTCAACGGATGATTCCTTAAGTTAAAAGGAATCGATTACGGGTGCTGCAGGCAGAACACGAAGTTGCCGCTGCCGGCGTAGCCGTAGATGTCCCAGATGTAGTAGCCACTGGAACCGTTGTAGTTGATTGATTCATTCGACGTGTTGCTGGTCGAGGAAGCAACCACCAGCCAGCCGCGACGCGAGTTCCACTTGTACAGGTACAGGTCGAAGTCCGCATTCGACGGGCCGGTCATGTTGCCGCGCTCGTAGCCGCTGCCAGCGTGGTAGTAATTGCCGTTCGGCTCGTACACGTCGTTGCCGGCAGATACGCTGCCGTCGTACTCGGTGTAACCCGCCGCGCAACCGCTGGTCACCGCATTCACCGTCACGCTTTCGGTCGCCGTGTTGGACACGTTGCCCGCGCTGTCGGTGGCATGGAAGGTGAACGAGTCGCTGCCACTGTAGTTGCTGGCCGGCGTGTAGGTGAATGCACCGGTCGAGGCATTGGTGATGGACACCGTGCCGTGGCTCGGGTTCGCCACCACCGCGAAGGTCAGCGAGTCACCGTCGGTGTCGGACGCGGAAAGCGTGCCGGACACAGCCTGGTTCTCGTTGGTCGTCACGGAGCCGTTGCTCGCCGTCGGCGTGGCATTGCTGGTCGAGTTGACCGTCACGCTTTCGGTGGCGGTGTTCGACACGTTGCCCGCGCTGTCGGTAGCGTGGAAGGTGAACGAATCGCTGCCACTGTAGCCCGAGTTCGGCGTGTAGGTGAACGCACCGGTCGAGGCATTGGTGATGGTCACCGAACCGTGGCTCGGGTTGCTCACCACCGCGAAGGTCAGGCTGTCACCATCGCTGTCGGAAGCCGACAGGGTGCCGTTGACGGCCGTATCCTGGTTGGTGGTCACGCTGCCATTGCTGGCCACCGGCGTCGAGTTGCTCGCGCTGATGGTTTCGCTTTCGGTGGCGGTGTTCGACACGTTGCCCGCGCTGTCGGTGGCGTGGAACGTGAACGAATCGCTGCCACTGTAGCCCGAGTTCGGCGTGTAAGTGAACGCGCCGGTCGAGGCATTGGTGATGGTCACCGAACCGTGGCTCGGATTGCTCACGATCGCGAAGGTCAGGCTGTCACCGTCGCTGTCGGAAGCCGACAGGGTACCGTTGACGGCCGTATCCTGGCTGGTGCTCACAGAGCCGTTGTTCGCAGTCGGCGTTGTGTTGCCGCTGCCGTGCGTCAGGATCGCGTGCGAGAGATCGCACTCGTTGGTGTCGTTCGACCAGCTGGACTGTTCGGCAAATGTGCCGGTGGTGAAGGTCACGTTGGCGGAAGCACCCTGACCGGATGACAACCAGGCGCACTCGTCCGAGTTTTCGTAACCGGAGTTCGCGGTCCAGCCGCCGGCCGGGAACTGATCCGACACCATTTCGTGCCATTCATGACCCAGCGTCATGGTCCAGCCATCGAGGGTGCCGGGGCTGTTTACGAAGCCCACGCCGCAGCTCGAACCGAGGTCCATGTTGTAGGGCTGGTTGCTGAACGCGATATCGCCGTAGGACGAAGTAACGCCTACGTCGCCGTTCCAGTCATGCCACGCGCAGTAGCCCTGGGTCGGGCTCTGGTAGTTGTCCGGATCGTCGCCGTGTGCCGACATGATCACGTAGTAGGCGTGACGGTTCGACGCCGCGGTGGTGTTGCCGAAATGCGCTGCCGCTTTAACCGCTTCCTGGCCCAGCTGGGCGGACGTGGCGTTGATGGGCGTCGTGGCGCTGGTATCTTCCCAGACGCCCGCCAGAATACCGGCCGAGCCATTCGACTGATAGGGCACGAAGTTGGCCGCCGGCGTGTTGGCCGGGCAGCTGCTCGCACCCGAAGAGATGCCTTGGCACCACTGGGTCAGATCGGCCGACCAGGTTTCACCGCCGGTGCCGATGCCTTTGAACATTTCCTGGGCCGCTTCGGCGGCGTGGTCCGGATCACCGGAGAACACGGCATCGCCGTTGGCGTTGGTGCTCTGCGAGCCCCAGCCGCTGCCGTAGAACACCAGGTAGACCTTGGTGACGCCATTCATGACGCCGACGTTGCCCTGGCTGCTGCTGCTGGTGCCGCCGCGGTAGTACAAGGTGTTGGTGCCGGTTGCCTGCGTGGAAGCATGGGCTGCACGCCAATTCTTCATCTTGCCCCAGGTGGCCCGGGTCGGAATCGCGCCATGGCGATAGTGGTGGCCGTAGCTCGGTGCGTATGGGTTCAATGCCATACCATCGGTATCGGCAAAGGCTGCTCCCGCAGCCAGACCCAGCAGCGCCGAAGCCATGGCTGCCTTAATTAACAAACGCTTCATATAACCCCCGTAACGGTGTTTGAGTACCCCCACCCGTCCGGCCACGCCTCCCTGTGTCCCGAAGACTCGCGGGCGATACTTTGGAATAACCGCATAAACGACTGGGATCATTTTTTATGGACAAAAAAGCCCCCCAACCCCCTGCGGCATTCGCGACAGGGATTCCGTTTACTTGGTCTTGAATGTGGCCGCTGGTCCTGTCTTTGCTTGCCTTACCCCCGACAGACACCCCAACTTCTTATTCAGGGCCGACCACAAGCATTCAGCCTAGAACAGTTTGCAGATTTTTCCAGTCCATTTTTACAAAATCTTCCAGAATTAAATTCGGGAAAATCCGGGATTCCTGTTACTGTTTGATTTACTTGGGAATTTTTGCCTGGTTTCCGCGGCAATCCAAGCGGAGAATTGAACGGGAATTACCGGATTGCAAGTCGTTCGCCAGGCTTCAGTCCCAAACGGGTTGCAAGGCCCGCCCTGATTTCGAGCACATAGCGCGCCGGGGCCGCGCTCGAATAGGTCGGGCAGCTTGCGGTTTTGCAGGGCGGCGTATTCGCGGAAATATTGATCAACCGGCGCGCGCTGTCGAAGAACAGAATATCGAGCGGGATCAGCGTGTTCTTCATCCAGAAATTCCGTATTTGCGCATCGGGATAGACGAACAGCATGCCGCGATTCGCCGCCAGATGGGTGCGGAACATCAGGCCGCGCTCCCGGGCCGATTCGGTATCGGCAATTTCCACGTTGAAATTGTGCCCCGACACTTCGATTCGTTGCAGGCGTAACGTGAATTTCGTCGCGGGTTGCGAGGCCACAGCGGGAGACAGCGACTGCACAGTCGCAAGAAACAAGCCAATCGCAAACCTACGCAAGCACATTTGCCACTCCTCAAGGGGCCGTTACGGTGTCAGCCCGGCACGCCCAGCCTGTGACAGCGTGAGCATTGCCTTGTTGATCCGTATAGTGAAATTCTGCGCGTTGGCAGTTGGCCCTGCCGCCCGGCCAGTTCCTGCAATGCTCCCCAACCTGAGCAGGGTTGGTAGCGCTATCCGGCATTACCGGGGGCGGCGAGTTGTCAAATGGGCCGTAGCCATCGGCTTCGCGCGCCGCCAGGAGATCCTCGTAGCGCCGGTCTGCCAGCGCACATGCCCGGGCGTAATCTGCAGTCGCAAAGTTGAAGTTGTAGTGATATCTAATTTCTAGCATTTTTGAATACATTACGCCGCCCACTACCCCGGTTCTCATCTCGTTAACCAGATCCCAGGCATATGCATCGATGATGTCACGGCGCTTTGTCGCGTCATTTGCCGGTATGTCACGAGTATATCGTACGACTTTCTTTCCGTCGGGTAATGTTTCAACTGTCCTGTGAGCACCGCTCAATCGCTTGCCATACAGATAATACGCCTGTAGCGCGCACGTCGAACCTTGCAGCGCGGCCTCCCGATACAGGGACTCGGCATCCTGTCTTCGGTCGTGTGCAGGATCGTAGAGTTCCCTCCAGGCCAGAATCTGCGCAGCCTGCAAGTCGCCGTTCAAAAACATTGTACGCAGTATTGTGTTTGCCACGTCGTCACTTGTGGATGAGCCCCAGGACTCGCATCCTCGCGCCTCCAGCCAATCGTTGACCTTTTGCGATACGACCGCGCTAGCTGCACTGTCCAGATTCAATATGCGAGGTTTGTCAGCACGACGGTGCACAGCATCGGTTTCCGGTGTGGTAGTCCGCAGGATAACCAGCTTGCCACCCAAATCTGACCGGCCTGCATCAGTAACGCGATTCGCGGATCTTTTGGAAATCGGCCAGAAGACTACCAAGAGGCCAATCAGCGTCAGGCAGACAGCTGTCGACACCAGCGAGGTGCGCATGGCTTCGCTTCTAGCTCACCGGCGTGCCGGGCGGCTGCCTGGTGAAATCCTCCGGCGACGCCGTGCGGGTCAACCGGTAGACGCCTTCACGCACAATGCGCCGCAGGACGATGTCAATGATGGTGGTCTGGTTGGGTTTCACGAAGTTGGTCAGGTTCTTCGCCGACGCGGTCAGCGTGGCGGGCTGATACATCACAAACCCGTCCTGCGGATACGGCACGACACGCAGGCCGAGATGCGTGCAAGGCTGCAGTGCGGGGCGCAGTTCTTTGTCCTTATATGTCACCGCTGGCGCCCCCATCATGCGCGCGTAGTTGATGTAATAGGTGATCGTGCCGGTGTCGAGGTGATTCTGCTGGCGGTCGATCAGAAATCCCGGCGGCAGGTGATTCGGATCGCTGTTCTTGCCCGCCGTGAGGATGATGTCGAAATCCTTGATGGTATGTCCCTGATCGTCGTGCACGCGGAAAATCAGCATGCTGCAGGGATCCACGATAACCTGATGATCGAAAGGTCCGATCGTGCTGCGGTCTTCCACCTGCTCCTGCCGCTGAACATCGGCGGTCTGTGCGCGAAACCGATCGAACACGTCCGCGAAATCCTTCATCGTATCGACGCGCAGGCACTGAAGAATCGCATCAACGGTCGGATGCGGCACGCCATCCGGCGGAATGCTGCGCATGATGCCCATGCGGACGTCCGAATGGCACACGCCGGGAATCACGGCCATGGGCGTTGCGGGCGAAATATTCGGGCGGCTCACCTTCAACTCGGGCGCGCTGAATCCCAGTCTGGAGTTTGAATCCGCCACCGGCACCTGCTGGGTCAGCTTCACATAGGTGTAGTTGAGATTGGCCGCCGCGACCCGCACCACGCCGTCGGAACCGGTTTCCGCCGTGTAACTGTTCACGTGATCGTAAAGATGCGGATCGTGCGACTCACCAGTGAGCACGAATGGAAACAGCTTGTTGGGACCCACCCAAGTCGCGCCCTTGTCCAGCCAATCCAGCGCCAGCGCGAGACTCTGCGGGCTGCCGAGCTCCAGCCAATCGAGTACGCCGGTGCCGACGTCCACACCCTCGAACCAGGCCTTGAGGCGCGACAATTTGGACAGCCCGAGTTTTACCAGCGCGGATCCGAAATTGGCGGGCGCGAGCATGATGAGATGACTGAGCGGCAAGGTCTTTTTGCCCGCATTCAGATAGAAGTGATGCAGCCACGCCCGGATCACCGGACCACCGGTCGAATGGGTAATACACGCAAAACGCTGACCGCCCTTGAGGGCGTCACCGAGTTCGCGCTCCAGTGCGGCCTGAAACGCGCGTGCGATGTCGGGAACGGTGACTTCGTTGTGAAAGCTGATGTATTCGGAGAGCCAGATTTGCCGTACATCCAGTTGCAGGTCGGCCGAGCGCTGGTTTTCGAGTTTCAGCCGTTCCGGCAGGCCGCCATAGGTGTCGGTGCTGCGTACGCTCCAGCCGTGAACCAGCAGTACGATGCGCTTGTTGCGGGCCATGACCGGCTCCTTGGAATCAGTGTTAAATGACTTGAAAGCCCGGATGTCACACCATATTAACAGGCGTATCATCCGCCGTTGTGCGCGGCCGCTGATATCATCAGCGGCTGACCCTTCATCCCGATTTTAGCCGGGGGCAAACATGTCATCGCCATTACGTTCCAGGTTTCCGTATTCAGGAACTTTGTTAGTCAGCCTGTTGCTGCTGTCACTGACCGGTTGCGGCATCAACAACATCCCCACCGACTATCAGCGGGTCCAGGCGTCGTGGGCGCAGGTGCAGAACGAATATCAGCGCCGCGCCGATCTGGTGCCCAATCTGGTGGCAACCGTCAAAGGCTATGCCAAGCACGAAGCGGATGTGCTGGAAGCGGTGACACAGGCGCGGGCCAAAGTGACGCAGATGCAGGTGCCGGCCAATATCCTTACCAATCCGCAAGCTTTTCACCAGTTCGAACAGAACCAGGGCGCACTCAGCAACGCGCTGTCGCGATTGATGGTGGTGACGGAAAACTATCCCAATCTCAAGGCAGATCAGAATTTTCTGACCTTGCAGTCGCAGCTTGAAGGCACGGAAAACCGCATCGCGGTGGCGCGCCGCGATTACATTCTCGCCGTGCAGCAGTACAACACCGAGTTGACCACGATTCCGGGCCGCTGGTATCGCTCGATGTTCTACAGCGACAAGCGGCCGTTGCAGAATTTCACCGCTACTACGCCGAACGCCGAACAGGCGCCGAAGGTGCAGTTCTGAACGTGATCCGGATTCATTCGCGTCGTACCGCCACGGCATTTCTCGCGGCAGTACTGTTTGCGTCGTTCGCGTTCGGCGCCTCGGCGCAAAGCGACGCATCCATGCCGCCGTTTCCCGCATTGAGCGGACCGGTCGTTGATGCCGCGCATCTCCTGCCCGCAGATGTCGCCAATGATCTGACGGCCAAGCTCACTGCCTACGCCAGTCAAAGCGCCAACCAGCTGGTCGTGGTCACTGTGCCGACCCTCAACGGATATCCGATCGAATACTGGGGGTATCAGTTGGGGCGCCACTGGGGCATCGGCCAGAAGGGCAAGAATACCGGCGCGCTGCTGATCGTTGACAGCGGCGAACACCAGGTGCGCATCGAAGTGGGTTACGGTCTCGAGGGCACGCTAACCGATGCCCAG
>DASSOA010000066.1:42500-44919 GCA_035701115.1 Gammaproteobacteria bacterium | reverse complement strand
CCTAGAGGATGCTCGGATTTTCCAGCATTTAGCCAGATTTTACTAAGGCAGCTAATTCACCTTAGGACCGTTCATTATTGTTAATGTCAGTATGTTAACCAACACGGAACAAGCCATCCTGCTTGCTCCCTCCATATCGCTATGGAGATCGGACTATATCTTCATCCCACCGAAGAATCGGCAGGTGCCTTGCGTATAGTCTCTGAGGATTTTTCCAGTCGGAAATAGCTCATGATTTCAGCGTCCGCATACTTTCGATGCCCCGCGCCTCCATCATTCATTTCCCGGCGAATCCGAAGAATATGACCTATTCCGCGTTCATTCAGATGCTCCCCACGAGAAATCATATCCGCTATCTCCTTGAATTTAGAGAAATCGCGTTTCTTTTTCGCAGATAAAAATCCGAATCGATCAAAGAATGGAATCACATTTTCGGTGATCGCAGTGAAATTATTAACTTCAAAATACCAAACTCCATCCTCTCTGGTTCGCAGCGTGCCACACTTCAGATGTTTCTTGAACAAAGCCAAAATGACCTTGTCACGCTGAGAAACATTGAAGCATAACGATACTTTCCATGGCATCGAATAATCTTTGCGTTTGCGAAACGAGAGATTGAAGCTGCCTTCTCCGTCTGCAAATCCAGCCAAATAATGGCCGATATGCATAGGGATTTGGCGGGTATTTAACGTCATATTTCACTCCTTGGAACCTTTCCTGCTGATTGTCCGCACCTCTCAGATTGTCACTGGCCTTCATTACGGCCGAGTACTGGAGGATACACCGGAGTTTCCAGCATATAGCCAGGTTTATTTACGTAACTACAATCGGTCATTAAGTCTATAGTTACGGCCGCCGTTTACCGGGGCTTCGATCAAGAGCTTCGCTTTCGCTGACCCCATCACTTAACCTTCCGGCACCGGGCAGGCGTCACACCCTATACGTCCACTTTCGTGTTTGCAGAGTGCTGTGTTTTTGATAAACAGTCGCAGCTACCTGGTCACTGCAACCCTCTTCCGCTACGGCCGCGAGGGCTTTCACGTAATGAGGGCGCACCTTCTCCCGAAGTTACGGTGCCAATTTGCCTAGTTCCTTCACCCAAGTTCTCTCAAGCGCCTTAGGATTCTCTCCTCACCCACCTGTGTCGGTTTACGGTACGGTTTCACAACAACTGAAGCTTAGAGGTTTTTCTTGGAAGCGTGGCATCAACTACTTCAACTCCGAAGAGCCTCGTCATCACGTCTCGACATAACGACCTTCCGGATTTACCTGGAAGATCTGCCTACACGCTTGAACCGGGACAACCAACGCCCGGATAGTCTAGCCTTCTCCGTCACCCCATCGCATTGCTGCGAAGTACAGGAATATTAACCTGTCATCCATCGACTACGCCTTTCGGCCTCGCCTTAGGTACCGACTCACCCTGCGCCGATTAACGTTGCGCAGGAACCCTTGGGTTTTCGGCGAACGGGTTTTTCACCCGTTTTATCGTTACTCATGTCAGCATTCGCTCTTCTGATACCTCCAGCACATCTCACGATGCACCTTCGCAGGCTTACAGAACGCTCCCCTACCACTCACGCTTGCGCGTAAATCCGCAGCTTCGGTATACGGCTTAAGCCCCGTTGAATCTTCCGCGCGGGCCGACTTGACCAGTGAGCTATTACGCTTTCTTTAAAGGATGGCTGCTTCTAAGCCAACCTCCTGGCTGTCTATGACTTCCCACATCGTTCACCACTGAGCCGTAATTTTGGGACCTTAGCTGGCGGTCTGGGTTGTATCCCTCTTCACGACGGACGTTAGCACCCGCCGTGTGTCTCCCGTGATAACACTTCCCGGTATTCGGAGTTTGCAACGGTTTGGTAGCTCTAGACGAACCCCTAGCCGTAACAGTGCTCTACCCCCGGGAGTAAATAACACGAGGCACTACCTAAATAGCTTTCGGGGAGAACCAGCTATCACCGAGTTTGATTAGCCTTTCACTCCTATCCACAGCTCATCGACTACCTTTTCAACGGGAGTTCGTTCGGGCCTCCAGTAGGAATTACCCCACCTTCACCCTGGCCATGGATAGATCACCCGGTTTCGGGTCTAATACCAGCGACTGTTCGCCCATTTAAGACTCGGTTTCCCTGCGGCTCCCCTATACGGTTAGCCTCGCCACTGACATTAACTCGCTGACCCATTATACAAAAGGTACGCGGTCACCCCTTGCGGGGCTCCCACTGCTTGTACGCATACGGTTTCAGGTTCTATTTCACTCCCCTAACAGGGGTTCTTTTCGCCTTTCCCTCACGGTACTGGTTCACTATCGGTCGGTAGGTAGTATTTAGCCTTGGAGGATGGTCCCCCCATCTTCAAGCAGGATTACACGTGTCCCGCTCTACTCGTCGTGCCTAACAAACAACGCCATTTCGGA